>JBQTHS010000151.1:0-7545 GCA_052389635.1 Bacteroidota bacterium
CTTTGCCGCCCCCTATCATTCCTATTCTTAATTTCCTGTTTAGCATCGCAAACGTTTGAAAGCTGACTGTGAATTAAATGTGTATCCCAAACATAAATGTAAAATTAAAAATACTACATTTAGCATTCTGAATTATTTAACGGCTGACGGTTAAAATCTCTGATTGCATATGAAAATGACTACCCGGATCCAGTTATCCCTAATGATGTTTCTTCAGTTCTTTATCTGGGGAGGATGGTTTGTAACATTGGGTACATTCCTGGGGGCTAACCTTCAGGCAAATGGAAACCAGATTGCAAATATTTATTCCACACAGTCATGGGGCGCCATTATTGCACCGTTTATCATCGGGTTAATAGCTGACAGGTATTTTAATGCAGAAAGGATTTTGGGAGTGCTGCACCTGGCCGGCGCCGGTCTCATGTACCTGATGTATTCCACGGAAAACGTTTCGGCTTTCTTTCCTTATGCCCTTGGTTATATGATATTGTATATGCCAACGCTGGCATTGGTGAATTCAGTATCCTTCAGGCAGATGAAAAACCCTGAAAAGGAGTTTTCTCCCATCCGGGCTTTTGGTACTATCGGCTGGATCGTAGCAGGGCTGCTGATCAGTTATTTATTTCACTGGGACACACAGGAAAATATCGGGAAAGGAATGCTGAAGAATACGTTCCTTCTGGGTTGCATTGTATCAGCGGTACAGGGCATATTAAGTTTTGCATTACCGCCAACCCCGCCCGCAAAGTCAGGCGGGGGGAAGGTAAGCATTGGAGAGATAATAGGCCTTGGTGCCCTGAAGCTTTTAAAAGATAAAAATTTTGCAGTGTTTTTTATCGCCTCTGTGCTGATTTGTATCCCCCTTGCATTTTACTACCAGATCGCCAATCCTTTTCTTACTGGTATTGGTTTAAAAAATCCTACGGGAAAAATGACTATCGGACAGATATCAGAAGTTCTCTTCCTGTTGGCACTGCCGCTTTTCTTTGCCCGCTTCGGGTTCAAAAAAACCATATTGGTGGGCATGCTGGCATGGGCATTGCGTTATATCCTTTTTGCATTTGGTAATGCAGGCGCCCTTAGCTTCATGCTTATTACAGGTATTGCACTCCACGGTATTTGCTATGATTTCTTTTTTGTATCCGGGCAGCTATATACCAATGCAAGAGCCGGGGAAAAGTATAAAAGAGCCGCACAGGGCCTGATAACCTTAGCTACTTATGGTGTGGGTATGCTGGTGGGCTTTAAAGTAGCAGGCCGGATTTCGGATCTGTATACCACAACCGGAGGGGTGGATTATAAAATGATCTGGCTGATACCCGCTGGTATAGCCGCTGCCGTAATGGTGCTTTTTTTAGTTTTTTTCAGGGATGAAAAAAAAGATAAACAGGTTTCAGCATAATGCTTCGCCGTAATGCTATAAAAAAACTGGCAGCGGGTGCTGCGGCCCTCACCGTTACCCCGGTAGCCGGCCTGGCTGCCGGTAACAAACCTGACAAAGATGTAGTTTCTCTGAAAGGAAACATTCATCATTCCGTTTGCTCATGGACCTACAATTTTCTTCCACTGGAAGAAATCTGCCTGATGGTAAAGAAACTTGGATTCATGGCCATTGACCTGCTGGCACCCAAAGACTGGCCAACAATACAAAATCATGGCATCACCTGCTCCATGTGCTATACTGCCGGTAAAATAAGTCTGACGGAAGGATGGAATAATAAAAATAATCATGCCTGGCTCATCAAAGATGTTGAGGAAGCCATCCCCCTCGTTGCGAAAACGGGTTATAAAAACCTGATTTGTTTCAGCGGCAACCGCAACGGCATGGATGATAGTACCGGTTTAAATAATTGTGCCGAAGGATTGAAAAAAATAATGAAACTTGCTGAACAGAATAATGTGACAATTCAAATGGAACTCTTCAACAGCAAGGTTGACCACAAAGATTATATGTGCGACAAAAGCAATTGGGGGGTTGAACTCTGCAAAAAGATCGGCTCAGATAATTTCAAACTGCTCTACGACATTTATCACATGCAGATCAATGAAGGAGATGTTATAAGGACTATTCAGCAAAACCACCGGTATTTTGGTCATTACCATACCGCCGGTGTGCCGGGCAGGCATGAGATAGATGAAAGCCAGGAACTGTATTACCCCGCCATTATGAAAGCGATCATTGCCACCGGCTACAAGGGCTATGTGGCACAGGAGTTCATACCAACAGGAAAAACGAATGGAGAGAAAATAGCTGCATTAAAGAAAGCGGTTAAAATTTGCGATGTCTGAATTAAGAAAGAAATTGTGCAGTGATAACCAGTTAACAAATTAACCAATCAACTAATTCATTAAAAAAATGGCTGACAACATTTACCATGCAATTGTGGTAGGCTCCGGCATCAGCGGGGGCTGGGCCGCCAAGGAACTGACTGAAAAAGGGCTGAAAGTCCTGCTGCTCGAAAGAGGGCGGAACATTGAGCACATTAAAGACTATGTGAATGCCACCAAAGAAACCTGGGAGTTTCCGCACCGGGGTGGCCGCACTCAAAAAATGATTGAGGACTATCCAAAACTGAAAAGGGATTATCCGCTCAATGAGGTGGTACTTGATATGTGGGCAAGTGATAAAGACAGCCCCTATACTGAAACAAAACCTTTCTCCTGGTACCGCGGCTACCATGTTGGAGGCCGCTCACTCCTATGGGGCCGGCATAGCTACCGCTGGAACAAGTGGGACTTTGAAGCCAACCTGAAAGACGGACATGGCGTGGACTGGCCCATCCGCTACAAAGACATGGCCTCCTGGTACAGCTATGCAGAAAAATTTGCCGGCATACAGGGAAGCAAAGAAGGGCTGGAAGTATTGCCTGACGGGGAGTTTATGCCGCCAATGGAACTGAACTGCGCGGAAAAAGATGTAAAAAAGAAAATGGAGGCCTACTATAAAAATGCAAGAAAATTAGTGATAGGAAGAACGGCCAACATCACTGTTCCGCATAATGACCGCACTAATTGCCAGTACCGTGACCGCTGCTGGAGGGGCTGCCCCTTCGGCGCATACTTCAGCACACAGTCCGCCACCCTGCCTGCTGCCATGAAAACAGGTAACCTTACACTAAGACCTTTCTCGATTGTTACCAAAGTTTTATACGATAAAGACAAAAAGAAAGCCAGCGGTGTGGAAATACTGGATGCCACAGATAACAAGACCATTGAGTATAAGGCAAAAATTATTTTTCTCTGTGCATCCGCTTTCAACTCCACCTGGATACTGATGAATTCTGCCACAGACATCTGGCCGGATGGTTTGGGGAGCAGCAGCGGTGAATTAGGGTATAATGTGATGGACCACCACTTCCGCACCGGCGCCATGGGCACTGTGGAAGGTTTTAGTGATAAATACGAATATGGCCGGCGGCCCACCGGACCATATATTCCGCGGTTCAGAAACATTTATAACGACAAAAGAGATTATGTCCGTGGCTTTGGCTACCAGGGCGGCGCAGGCCGTGGCCGTGGCGCCGATGTGGCCGAATTTACTATCGGTGCAGATCTAAAGGCGGCTATGAGTGTACCGGAGGAAAACTGGGGAATCAACTTCCTCGGCTTTGGCGAAATGCTCCCGTATCATGAAAACAGAATTTCACTGAACAAAGATGTAAAAGACAAATGGGGCCTGCCTGTGCTGAATATGGATGTAGAGATAAAGGAAAATGAAAAGAAAATGCGGGAAGATATGCGCAACGATGCCAAAGAAATGCTGGAAGTGGCCGGAGTAAAAAATGTGAGCACTTATGACTGGGGCTACGAAGTGGGGATGGGCATACATGAAATGGGCACTGCCCGCATGGGCCGTGACCCCAAAACGTCGGTGCTCAACGGTAATAACCAGGTATGGGATGCCCCAAATGTATTTGTAACCGACGGCGCCTGCATGACATCCGCTTCCTGTGTAAACCCGTCATTGACCTATATGGCTATGACAGCAAGGGCAGCGGATTTCGCCGTGTCAGAGCTTAAAAAACAAAATTTATAATCCCTAAAATTTTTTATATGGATCGTCGGGAACTATTAAAAATGATTGCTGTGGTAACAGGCGGCGCTGTGGTGGGCGGCGAACTCTTCCTTACCGGATGTAAAACCGGGGCAAAGGCTGATGCCGGATTTTCGGCTGCCAATATTTCGCTGTTAGATGAAATAGGTGAAACCATAATGCCCGCCACCGGCACCCCGGGCGCCAAAGCGGCCCAGGTGGGTGAGTTTATGAAGGTGATGGTAACAGACTGTTACACACAGGAACAACAGGATGCATTCATGAAAGGCATCAACGCTATTGATGATGCTTGTAAAAAAATGCACAGCAAAAAGTTTATGGACTGCACACCGGAGCAACGGCACAGTTTTTTGGTAGGCCTGGAAAAAGAAGCGAAAGATTTTAATAAAACAGTGGAGGAAAAAGACAAACCCAAAAAAGAGGAATTCGAAAAGAAAGGCAGGGGTTACGATTTTGTTTCTTCACCGCTGCATAATTATACCATGATGAAACAACTTACACTGCTTGGGTTTTTTACTTCCAAAACAGGAATGACGGAAACATTAAGGCATATGCCCGTACCGGGTAAGTATGACGGGGCATTCCCTTATGCCAAAGGGGATAAAGCCTGGGCAGAATAATTGCAAAAACAAGATGATGAAAAAAGACCGCAGAGAATTCTTACGGCTGACCGGGGGGCTGGCATTGGGCACATTACTGACACAAACCGGGTGTACCACGGTAAAAACCGCTGCACCTGATGTTGCCTCGTTACCTGCCGAAAACTATATTAAAGATTTTGGCCTGCAGTTATGGACGCTGCGGGATGATATAGGAAAAAACCCGGCAACCGTGTTAAAACAATTAGCTTCATTTGGCTATAAGCAGATTGAAAGTTTTGAAGGGCCCAAGGGAATGTTCTGGGGAATGGGCAATACTGGTTTTAAAAAGTATATGGACGACCTGGGTATGAAAATTGTCGCCAGCCATTGTGATATAAATAAAGATTTTGAGAAAAAAGCTGCTGAAGCTGCTGAAGCGGAAATGAAATACCTTATCTGCCCCTGGCTTGGGCCGCAAAAATCCATAGATGATTTTAAAAAAGCCGCTGAAAAATTTAATAAGTGTGGTGAGACCTGTAAGAAAGAAGGAATCCTGTTTGCCTATCACAACCACGACTACAGTTTTAAAATGCTTGACGGCCAGTTGCCGCAGGATGTGATGATGAATGAAACGGACCCGGCTCTGGTGGATTTTGAAATGGATATTTATTGGGTGGTAACAGCTGGTGAGGATGCAGAAGCATGGCTGAAAAAGTACAAAAACCGTTTCCGCCTCTGCCATATTAAAGACCGCAGCAAAACACCCGGTACGGATAACGGCAAAAATTCTGTTGATCTCGGCACCGGCAGTATCGCTTTCAAAAAAATATTAAAAACAGCCATTGATAACGGGATGAAATATTTTATAGTGGAACAGGAAGCGTATCCAGATGGTACTCCGCTGGAGGCAGTCAGGACAAATGCTGCTTATATGAAGAAATTGAAGATTTAATTTTTACAGCAGGCTATTCCTTAAAGCCCTGACCTCATCGGGGTTTATTGCATTATTAAAGTAACTCTCCGCCGAATCTTTAAAAGCAGGGTGCACAAAACTCATCTTACTCTTTTCCTTTCTCCGCAATGAGGAATGAAACTCGGTGCATCCTGTTTTCTCCGCCAGCATTTTGATATTCTCTGCTCTTACCCCGCTGCCCGGCATGATGATGATTCTTTCATCAGCCGCTTTGTTCAGTTGTACAATAAGTGCAGCTCCATCCGGCGCAGTCGGCTGCTGCCCGGAAGTGAGTATTCTTTCACAACCCATTTCAATTAATTGCTCCATCGCTTCAAAAGGTTCTTTACAGCGGTCAAATGCCCGGTGAAAAGTTACGCCCAGCGGGTAAGCAGCTTCAACCAGCTCTGCTGTTCTTACCACATCAATGCTACCGTCCATATTCAGCAGACCGATCACCACCCCGTCACAGCCCAGTTGTTTGCATACCTTCACATCCTGCAGCATGATGTCAAATTCATCCTTTGTGTAAAGAAAATCGCCACCCCTTGGCCGGATGATGGGATACAGCAGGACCGGGAATGCTTCCCTGCATTTTCTAATTGTGGCATAGGAAGGAGTTGTTCCGCCCTCAGCAAGATTGGCACAAAGTTCTATCCGGTCAGCACCGCCCTCTATAGCAGATTTTGTGGTGGCAAAATCTGAAGTGGCAATTTCTATGATATATTTCATCTTTGTATTTCATATTCCCGCCGACTCCCGACTCACACAAACCAGCTCTTCGCCTTTATCACTTTCGTTCCTTCTTTTGTAGTGACACAATAGGTAAAGTTCTTCTGCACTGCAAAACCACCGTGTTGTCCTTTATTATTAATTGCCAAAAATCCAACCTGCACATTTTTTGCCCTGGCGCCATTGTTCTTTACAATTCTTCTAATTGCTTCTTTGCAGGCCAGTTCAGGAGTCAGTCCCCGGCGCATAGCTTCAATGATGGTATGTGCCCCGCAAATCTTCACCACTTCCTCTCCCACTCCTGTTGCCGATGCAGCTCCCACTTCATTATCCACAAAAAGACCAGCCCCTATTATTGGAGAATCCCCTACCCTTCCATGCATTTTAAACGCCATGCCACTGGTGGTGCAGGCCCCGCCAAGATTTCCGTTGGTATCCATGGCCACCATACCAATCGTATCATGGTTCAATACAGCAACAGGCCATGGGTAATCGTCCTTCTTTTTTTCTTTTTCAATTTTCTTTTCCAATTCCTTTACCGAACGCATGGGATCATAATCAGACCTCTTCAGCCATTCCTTCCATGCTTTTTCACTTTCTTCCGTCAACAGGTTTTCTTTTTTAAATCCATTTTCCAGCGCAAACTGCAAAGCCCCGTCACCCACTAACTGCACATGCGGTGTTTTTTCCATCACCAGCCGGGCCACCAGTACCGGGTGCATGATGTGTTCGATTGCCATCACACTGCCGCACTGCCCATGTTCATCCATCACACAACTGTCTAATGTCACTTTACCATCCCTGTCGGGCAAGCCACCATAGCCCACACTGTTGTCTGTTGGATCTGCTTCGGGCACCTGCACCCCTTTCACTACGGCATCCAATGCCGGGCCGCCCGTTCTAAGTATATCCCAGGCCGCAGCATTTGCTTTTATATTCGGCGCCCAGGTGGAAATAACAATGGGTTTCCCTTTTACTCCCTGCGCCCCTTCACCCGCCCACAATTTGTTGCCAAAGGCTGTTGCGAGACCGGTAAAAGCAGATGTCTGTATAAACTTTCTTCTGTTTATCATGTTGTTGCATTAAAGGAACCGAAATTAATCGTTTCCTGTTCAAATCCAGTTAAAATGATTAACAAAACGGAAAGAAATTAATTTTGATGTTTAAACATTGAATCATTAACTTTGTGATTCAAATTAACAAATGAAAATTGAAATCATCTCCGG
>JBQTHS010000152.1:0-12145 GCA_052389635.1 Bacteroidota bacterium
CATAGAAGATACAATACAGCGGTATCCTGGCGCAGTAAGTGGAGCAGGCAGCCAATGAGGCGGGATATAATTTCAGCGGTATCACAAAACCCAAAACAAAAAATGACCTTTATTCTTTAAGCTATGAAAGTTTTGTGGTACCCCTTGTAAAAGCTGTTCAGGAGCAACAACAAATCATTGAAAAGCAAAATAAAAGAATTGAAGGCCTGGAAAAAAGATTAGCTGCCCTTGAAAACAGTCCGGGCAAACGATAGCCCGGTCAGCCATCCTTTAAATATGCCACCTGAATCACAGCATAAAATTTGGTAACTTTCAACTATGCGTTATGGGGTCTCAACCATATCGTTCGTCCTTTTTTTTTCCGCCTGTACCAATTGCATCGGGCAACAGGAGAATAAATATATTTTCCGGCATATAGACCAGTCGGATGGCCTGCTTCATAATCTTATTTTTTCCATCGGGCAGGATAGCCGCGGGTTTATATGGATATTGACCCCAAACGGGATGCAGCGCTATGATGGCGCTTCTTTTGTCAATTATTTATACGACATCAACGACCCCGGCGCTATTCCTTATATCAGTGAGTCCCGTTTTTTTACAGACAGAAAAAACAACCAGCTTTACAGGGTAAGCCATGGGATTGAAAAATTTGACCCATTAAAAAACAAGTTCATTGCGGCTAATGATGAGCAACTGATAAAAGGCAGGCGTTTTTCTTTTGAAGAATACCTGGATTCACTGAATAACCGATGGCTGGCCGGAACAGCCGGGGTATTTCGCTTTGCTAAAAACAGTACAACACCGGCTTATGTCACAGGTTCTTATTTTGTACCGGGGCAAAGTGGTTCTTTTTCTATGAATGCAAGCGGGAATGAAGCCTGGCTTACCGGCTGGCCTTACGGCCTCTTGCTGTTTGATAAAAAAACAAGAAAGGTTTGTTCACCGAAGTACAATCCCATTCATCACCCGCTGCTGCAGCAAATGAGCAATGCCGGGCTCACCTGTGTTTTTGTTGACAGTTATGAAAATATATGGCTTGCCTCCAACGGGGAAAGTTTTTACCGCTACGACCCGCTCACAAAAAAAATTGCAACCTACTCCCTGGCGCATATCCGGCAGCGGCCGGAAAAAAATAAAACAAGTGATGCAGCCCTGCTGGTAAACTGTTTTTTTGAAGACAACCACCATGTGCTCTGGATTGGTACCCGCAATGCGGGGTTGCTCTCTTATAACAGGGAAAAAGATGCATTCATTCCCGTAGCCGGAGAAAAAGAAGACCAGCAGCATATCCGTTATAATTACAATATCGGCTGCATATACCAGGACCATGAAGAAAACATCTGGCTGGGCACCGATAAAGGCATCAACATCTTCAATCCCTACCGGCAGCATTTTCAATCTGTTTACCATGATGACAATAATCCCTTATCGCTTCCGAAAAACGAATTGCAGCAATGTATTGAAACGCCAAACGGCAATATACTGGTAGCTACATGGGGCGGGGGCATCAGTGTGTTTGACAATCAATGGCATTTTAAAAAGACCATCCGCTTTCCCGATATTCCACGGGAGTATAACCTGACCTGGTGCTTTGTACAAAATGATGACGGAACCATCTGGACAGGCTGCCAGCATGGTTATATTCATATTTATGACCCGGTCAAAGAAACAATACAAAGCATCCATCCGCCGGAGATGAATAATTTTACCATCCGCTGTATGGCAAAAGATAAAAAGGGGAACATATTTTTTGGGCTTTACGACGGAAAGATTGTGAAATGGGATAAGGCGCAGCGAAAATTTTATGGCTATAACGAAAAAGAAAAAGCAGGCGCAGAATCTTTCTCACAGGTGTTCACACTTTTTATTGACAGCAAACAGCGCTGCTGGGCCGGTTGCGAATTTGGCCTGAAAGAATTTGACCCCGTAAAAATGATTTATACCAATACATGGCTGGCCGACAAAAAAAAACCTTATTCCATCTCTGCAAACACTGTCCAGGTGATAGAAGAGCTTAATGACAGCACCCTCGCCATTGGCACCGTTTATGGCGGCCTGAATTTTTTCAATACCCAATCAAATAAATTCACCCATCTTGATACCCATGATGGCCTTCCTTCCAATACCATTAATAACCTGAAGAAAGATGATAAGGGCAACCTGTGGTTTACCACCGATTACGGCCTTTACAAATACATTCCCGGGCCAAATAAAATTATTCATTATACCATTGATCCGGGCATCGTCAACTCCACTTTTACCAGGGGCAACCTGTACCAGTTAAAAGACGGCCGCTGGCTGGCCAAAACGGAAACGGAGATCATTTCCTTTCACCCGGACAGTCTGCAAAAAAAACAAAGTGAAGGCAGCAAAGTATATATTACCGGCTTCAGGGTATTTGATAAACCCATGCTTATAGATTCGCTTTTGAATGAGGGCAAGGCGGTAAAACTGTCTTACAAACAAAATTTTCTCTCCATTGAATACAAGGCATTGGGCTTTTCCCGCCTGCCTGAAACAAAATATTATTACCGCCTTTCCGGTGTTGACAAAGATTGGGTGGCGGCCGGCCCCAAACGGGTGGCGAGTTATACCGGGCTTGGGCCGGGCGAATATACTTTTTCTGTAAGAACAGGCGATGAAGATGACAGCCAGCCCGACACTTCATTTACAATCGTGGTAACGCCGCCCCTCTGGAAAACGGTTTGGTTCAGGGTATTGCTGCTTGCACTGGCTGGGGCGGTTGTTTATTTTTTATTCCGGAAAAGAATAAAAACTATCCGGCACGAAGCAGGGATGAAACAGAAAATTGCCGAAACGGAAATGATGGCGCTGCGGGCGCAGATGAACCCGCATTTTATTTTCAACTGCATCAACAGTATTGATGCCATGATACAAAGCAATGATAAATATCATGCAACCATGTACCTGAACAAATTTGCAAAACTTATCCGCAACATCCTTGACAGTTCCAAACAAAACCTTGTGCCCCTGTCAAAGGATATTGAAACGCTAAAGCTGTATGTAGAGCTGGAACAGTTCCGTAACGAAAATAAATTTAAAGCCGAGATTAATGCCGATGATGAACTGTTGCTGCAGGATTACCAGGTGCCGCCGCTCATTATTCAGCCCTATGTGGAAAACGCCATACTGCATGGGCTTCGTCACCGCAGCGATAATAACGGAAAACTGACAATAACTATTCAAAAACAAGACGGTGCATTGAACTATGAAATAACCGATAACGGTGTGGGAAGAAAAACCACTGCCGGTAATGGCGAACTGAATAAGAACAGAAACAGCTATGGAATGCAGATCGGAAATGACAGGGTGCGGTTATTTAACCAGGAAGAACTTGCATCCGTGCAGGTAACCGATTTAAAAGAGGACAATAAGCCGGCCGGAACAAGGGTTACCATTCAATTAAAAATGCAATAATGCACAGAGCCATCATTATAGATGACGAACAAAAAGGAATAATTGCCCTGAAGCAGAAGCTCATTGATTACTGCCCCGGTATTGAACTGGCAGGCGAAGCCAATTCAGGAAGGGAGGGTATTCAGCTGATTGAGCAACTGCACCCCGACATTGTATTTCTTGACATAGAAATGCCCGGTATGGACGGGTTTGAAATGCTGAAAAAGATTTCGGCAAGGAATTTTCATATCATCTTCACTACAGCCTATGACCACTATGCCATCAAGGCTATTAAGTTCGCTGCATTTGATTACCTGCTGAAGCCGGTTGATATTGAAGAACTGAAACAGGCTGTTGAAAAAATTGCAAACACCCGGCCACAGAGCCAGGTAAAAAAACTGGAGGTACTGGAGCAAAATTTATTTACAAGCCCCGCCTTAAACAAGATTGCCATCCCGACCCTTGAAGGTTTACTTTTCTTTGACCTGAAAGACATCACTTACTTAGAAGCGCACAGTAACTACACCGAAATTCATTTTATTAATCATCAGAAGTTGGTTGCCAGCCGTAATTTAAAAGAGTTTGAAGAACTGCTGCCTTCCGATATGTTTTTCCGCCCTCATCACTCCCATATCATTAACCTCAATTTTATTAAGCGCTATATCCGCGGCGACGGAGGGCAGATTGAATTGCAAAACGGGACCCGGGTAAGCGTAAGCCGCAGGAAGAAAGAAGAGTTTCTGAAAGCAATCGGGCATTGACCGGGTGCAATCATCCCTGTTTTTTTTTTAGTACCAGTAAAACCTTCTCCACATCTTCCGGTGTATCTATACAACGACTTTCATATTTTGTCTCAACACACTTTATCCGAAAGCCATTCTCAATCCAGCGAAGCTGTTCCAGTGATTCGGCTCTTTCCAAAGCGGATACGGGCAGTTGACAGATTTTTTCCAGCACATCCCGCCTGTAAGCATACATACCCAGATGCCGGTAATAAGCATGGTGAAGGTGCCATTCTTTCTCCTCCACCCCTTTTATAAAAGGAATCACCATGCGGCTGAAGTACAGGGCTTCATTATTTGTGTTTACTACAATCTTTACTTCCCCTTTATCAAAGAGTACAGCATGATTATCCACTTTTATCATCTGCGTGGCCAGTTCGGTACTGCCATCCTGTAGTACGGCTGCCAGTTCATCAATCTGCTCCGGTTCTATTAAGGGTTCATCGCCCTGGATATTAATGACGTATTGATAGTTCTCTTTCAGTTGCTGCAGCGCTTCGAGGCAGCGGTCTGTGCCGCTGGGATGATGGGCTGCCGTCATTACCGCCTTTCCACCGAAAGACTGCACATGATCAAAGATGCGTTCATCATCTGTGGCCACTGTCACGGTACTCAGTGATTTTGCCTGCCTGGTCTTTTCATACACTCTTTGTATCATCGTTTTTCCGGCAATATCAATCAGCGGCTTACCCGGGAAACGGGTGGAAGCATACCGTGCGGGAATGATGCCTGCTATCATACAGTAGTTGCTTGAACTGAATTATTAGGATCAATCGTATAAAAAGAAGTGCTGGTTGCATTCCGCTGCGCCAGGTATTCCCGGTAACCCGCTGAAAAATCCATCCGGTTTTGAATGGTTGCATCATAATTGCCGGACAGGCATATCATCAGCTCCGCAGCTTCTCTTACGGCATGCTGGTGGCCATCTGCAAAAGATATATAATCCACCAGGCTGTTCCGGACACTGAAATCAGTGAGCCCGGGAGCGGATGCATGCGGCACCATGATCCGCAGCCCCGCCAGTTTGGCGGCTGACAGATCCAGCACATCATCAAACACAAAGGCGATCTCCCCTTTCTTCAATCCCTGAGATGCTGCAAGATGATGCAGCGCATCGGCCTTCTGTTTTATTTTAAAATAAACGGCATGAAAACTCTCCCGTCTTGCAAGAGTGAAAGCTGCTTCATTCCTCTCGCCGGAGATGACTGCAAACACCGGGTTTGCTTTCGTTCTGAGGTAATGGCTGAAGCGGAGCAGGTTGGCGCCCATTGAATCTATCTCGCTGAAAGGGCTTGAACCGGCATCGTTCTTAAATCCATCATTGAAAACGCCATCCCAGTCAAACACATAAGCTTTGATACCTGCCAGCTTTTGCTGTAAAGTTTCAAGGCCGGTGATGAACCGGCCTTTGAACATTGAAGTAATATCGGGAGAAGAATGGGGCATTATTCATCTTTCAGGTCCTGGATATCGAGCATCCCCGCCGGTTTACCATTTTCAGTAACCAGTATGGTATCCACATTGGTTTTTTTAAACACAGCAGCCGCTTCATTTAACAGTGCATCGGAATCAATGCTCACCGGTGATTTGTATTCGAGGCTGCCGATTTTCTTATCGAGTATATGCTCGCCTTCTTTTTGCAGCAATCTCCGGAGGTCGCCGTCTGTGAACACCCCTTTCAGGGTTCCGTCTCCGTTTGTAACGGTAATGGCTCCGAAACCAAATTCAGTCATCTTAATGATTGCGTCTTTCAGGCTGGTCTCACCCTTCACCACCGGGTTGATGCCGTTCATGGCATCTTTTACCCTTACAGTCATCAGGCGGGTATCCCTGACGAACTGTTCTGTACCCATCGAGGTCAGGTTATTTTCCGTAAGGCCTTTTAATACTTTGAGCGGGACCGTAATGGTATGCACCCCGATATTGATCGCATTGCGAACATGCTCGGCATGACGAACCGAACTGAACATAATTTTTGTATCGTATCCGTAATGATTGACTGCTTTTACACATTGATCAATCAATGCCAGCGCATCATGTCCCTGGTCCTGCAGGCGCCCTACCAGCGGACAGACATAAGTGGCCCCCGCATGCATGGCCATATAAGCCTGCTGCAGGGTATAAACGAGGTGTACATTCACCAGCAGCCCGGCATTGCGGAGTATTTTACAAGCCCTGACTCCTTCTAATGAAACAGGGATTTTAAAAACTGTTTTCTTTGGATCAAGTCCAAGCGCCAATTGCCGTTTTGCTTCTGCCATCACTTCTTCTGCAGTGTTGCCCAGGGCTTCAATCTGCAGCACCGGTACTATTTTCGACAGCCTTACAATCGTTCCGTCAATATCGGTAATGCCTTCCCGCTGCATAAAGGTGGGAGTGGTGGTCAATCCGTCCAAAAAACCCAGTTTAAACCCTTCTTCTATTTCTTTCAGGTTGGCTGAGTCAAGATATAGTTCCATGAGTCATTATTGAATTAATATAAAAATAAGATTTATTATTTTCTGTATTTCACTTCCACCTGGTGCAGTTATTTAATGGGTTTCAGGAATTCTTCCAGGTCATACACACATAACTGGCTGGCAGCATCACACAAGGCTTTCTCCGGTTCAGGATGTGTTTCCACAAACACCCCGTCCACACCGGCTGCCACTCCTGCCCTGCTGAGCACTGGTAAAAACTCCTTCGCCCCTCCCTTTGCATCGGCGCTGGGGATACCATACTTGCGGATAGAGTGGGTAATGTCAAAAACAACCGGGTAACCCAGCTTGCCCATGTGATAAAAACTACGGGGGTCCACCACGAGGTCATTGTAGCCCATGGTATATCCTCTTTCCGTCAGGATGATCCGGTCGTTGCCCGCATCCACACATTTACCCACCGGGTGTTTCATGTTTTCTGGCGCCAGGAACTGTCCATGCTTGATATTGATGACCCTTCCCGTTTTAGCAGCAGCTGTCATCAGCCCGGTCTGCATACACAGATAAGCGGGTATCTGCAACACATCACAAACTGCAGCGGCAGCATTGGCCTGGTCAGGATAATGAATATCGGTGAGCACCGGGAAACCAAACTGTTCTTTTACTTTCGCCAGCATTTTTATACCGGCATCCAGTCCCGGCCCGTTATAGTATTGCAGGCTGCTGCGGTTGTCTTTGGAAAAAGAAGATTTGTAGATAACCGGTATCTTCATCCGTTCACTCACTTCTTTCAGCTTTTCCGCGGTTTTCAACATGATGCTTTCCTCTTCTATCACACAGGGGCCTGATATCAGGAACAGCTGATCTTCCCCGCAGGAAATATTGCCCACTAAAACTTTTTTGACACTCATTACATTCGTTTATATAATTCTTTGATTGAATCCACTGTAATCGTTTGCTTCCAGCCGGGTCCCACGGCATGGTTCCACATATGCGGCAGGTTATACGCCACTTCTGCCATTTCAGTTATTTGCTGATCAGTCCAGTTTTTGCTCAACCCCTGTGGTAAACTGATATTATGCTTTTGCAGCATCTGCCGGAACTCTGTGAGCCCTTCGCCGTAAAAATCTTCAAGATGCTGGAAGGCGAGGCAATTGGCATAACAATGTTTTTCACCCAAAATTTTGGAAAGACCATAACTCAGTGCATGGCATACTCCCACTTCTGAATACGTAAGGCTTAAACCACCCATCAGCGAAGCCACCATCAGCTTATCATCGTTCTCCGGCGTTTGGCCGGCGTTATCACCAAGGTACACATCCCGGCAAAGCTTCAGGGATTGTTCAGCGTACGCATGACTAAACGCATTGTTCAGCGTACCTGTTTCTGATTCGATACAATGAATATAAGTATCCATACCGGTATAAAACCATTTATCGCCGGGAACAGTTGCAATCAGTTCGGGGTCAAGAATCACCTGGTTAAAAACGGTCCACTCACATTTCAACCCTAATTTTTTTGTGGGGCCTGTCAGCACAGCCGTCGTTGAACATTCAGCCCCGGTGCCTGATATGGTTGGGACTCCCAGATGATATATCCCCGGCTTCTTAATCAGATTTAAACCCTGGTATAAAGCGGAGGAACCTTCATTGGTAAACATCAGTGAAACAGCTTTGGCTATATCCATGATGCTGCCGCCGCCGATACCCACCACCCCGGCGGGAAGTCCTTTCGCCTGCATCACTTCGTCCCGCAAAGAATCTATTTGCTCTGTAGTCGGCTCATACGGGTCCACATCTATGAACTTCACCATATCAACTGAAGTGGCCGGTATTTTCGCTGAAAGTTCTTTGCCTTTGAAATAATGATCCACCACAAAAAGAAAAAACTGGTTATTCTCTTTTCTTTTTCCGGCCAGGATGCTCTCCATCACACTGAAACTGCCGCGGCCGAAAACAACTTTCTCAATATTCTTAAAATTCTTATGCATGAGCCGGGGCAAGGGCTTTTTGAACAGAATCTGAAATTCTCTTTGCCAGTTGACGTATTTCTTCCTCCGTCCAGGTGCAACGGATACCAAAAGAGATCAGCCGGCCCACCACTTTCTGTGATTTGGGAAGCTGCAGGTTCTTATAATCCTGCGGCGCACCAAGCAGTTCAACCGTCAGCTTTGATGCTGTCCGCATTTCTTTGATATGGTCCCACTGGTTGATGAAGTGATACATATTGGTGTACCAGTAATTGAACCCGCCAATGCCTGCTTTATTGAATTCAGCCACTGTTCTGCCCGCTGCTTCTGTATCGGGCAATAACATATTTAAGAAAGTGGCAGAGTCTCCTTCCGGATCAGTCAAAGTGGCAAAAGAAATACCGGGAGTTGTTGCCAGCAACTGCATCAGCAGTTTTTTATGCTTATTATTCACTTCCCGGATATGCGGCACTTTCCGGGTTTGCGCCGCTCCCACCGCCGCATGCAGTTCGCTGATGCGGTAGTTAAATCCTAAGATGGGATGCTGCTCCATTCCCCTGTTGTTGCCAATATGATCATGGCCATGATCGGCATACGAATCAGCCAGCTTATATGCGGCTTCATCATTTGTCACCATCACGCCGCCTTCACCAGCCGTAGCTATTTTAAAAAAATCAAATGAGTAGCAGCCTGTTTTGCCAAATAAACCGGTCGCCGTTCCCTTATAAGAAGCGGCAAAGGCCTGTCCTGCGTCTTCTACCAAAACAAGATTATGCTGTTTTACAACGGGCATGATGGCATCCATATCGGCCATACCACCGCACATGTGCACCAGGCATACCGCTTTTGTTTTGGGGGTAATGGCTTTTTGGATGCCTGCTGCGCTGAGACAAAGCGTTTCATCAATCTCAGCAAATACGGGCAGTGCGCCAACAAATAAAACAGCTTCCACCGTGGCGATATACGTAAAGGGCGGCACTATCACTTCATCGCCTGCCCCGATACCGGCTGCCGCCAATGCTGTGGCCAGGGCCGTGGAGCCGCTTGAAACTGCGTGGGCATATTTGGCCCCGGTTATCTTTTTTACTTCCGCCTCAAAATCCCTTGCCTTCCAGATACCCTTGCGGGGCTCGTCGTGGTTATAGCGAAAGAGGATACCTGTTTCCAGCACATCATTGATCTCTTTGCGTTCTTCAGGGCCAAACAGTTCAGTACCCGGCATGACATTAAATTTTAATGTGGGCAAAGATACGTTTTAAGGGTTAAACGGTACAGACTGATTACCAGTCATAACGGCACAAAAAAGGCCGCCCGGGGCGGCCTTTTCAAATATTGTTATTGAAGTTATTACCTCAAATCAATCTCCTCCACCCCGGGATACTTCTTTTTGTCAAACACAAAAATATTATCTGTTAGCGGGGCGTTTGTTTTCATGGTGGTTACGGTGTAAGTATATCTGTTGCCGGCGTTTTCCAGCACTTTGGTGCTGTAAATGGTTTTGGCGGTTTTATCCACCTGTACATACACTTTATGAAAGGGTTTGCTTTTATCCACGGGTGTCATTTCAATTTCCTGCACTGTTTTGGCCCCCACTCTTTTTTCCCCGTTCAAAAGATATAAAAAATCCTTATCGTAAAAATTAGTGAACAATTTCTGCGGGGTTATCATGCCGCCGGATGCATCCAGGTTGCTGATGGTTACTTCATTGGCTGCTTTATCATAGTTCCAGATGGTGGCGCCGTTACAGAATATTTCCTGGCCGCTGAAAAGGATATAATATTTTGTCCCCTTCATTTTTATCGTACCTGTCTTGCTGGAAAGCGCCTTACCGGCCGCATTCTCCACTTTGTAGGAAAAACCGGCCTGTACGGTAGTAAAAGTTTTGAATTTTGCGCTTACGGCATCCAGTATCGCCTTGGCAGCCGGATCATTTTTTGCCTGTGCTGCTAAAAACAAAGCGAAGGCAGAAAAAAACATCAGGAAATATAATTTCTTCATCATTCAGGTTTGTGGTGGTAGCGTCCTAAAAGAAACCCCTTCGCTGTTTGTCATTGGCCGGCCCTCAGGCACGGAAGAAGCTACGGAGGTCAAAGCGGCCAAAGATAATTGAATTGCAGCAATAGACAGGCAATCACTATACCCGGTTGCTTTAAGCCGGTTTTCTTAACAAGCTCCTAACGGAAACAGGTAAGCACTCATCCGGGTGCACTAAGATGTTGTTGCTGGTCCGTTTCATATCTCTCCCTAAATCCCTCTCCGGGAGAGGGATTTGCTATCCTAAAGCTGAAAGATGTTCCTGTAATTGTATCTCTGTTTTTATAAGTACATCTCTTGCCTTGCTGCCCTGGTTGGGGCCCACAATGCCTGCGGCTTCCAATTGATCCATCAGTCGGCCGGCCCGGTTGTAGCCTAATTTCATCCTTCGCTGGAGCAGAGAAGTGGAGCCTATCTGGTTTTGTACAATGAGGCGGGCTGCATCTTCAAAAAGGGAATCCCGGTCAGCCAAATCAAAATCCCTTCCTTCCAGTTCCTTTTCATCCACATATTCCGGCAGCATAAAGGCGACAGGGTATCCCTGCTGGTTGCTGATGAAGTCCACCACCTCCTCCACTTCGGGTGTATCCACAAAAGCGCATTGGAGACGGGTCAGCTCACCATTGTGGGCAATCAGCATATCGCCTTTCCCAATCAGTTGTTCAGCGCCGCCGGTATCCAGGATTGTTCTTGAATCAACTTTTGATGAAACTTTAAAAGCAATCCTTGACGGGAAGTTGGCTTTGATAACGCCGGTGATAATGTTAACTGAAGGCCGTTGTGTGGCAATGATAAGATGAATACCCACGGCTCGGGCAAGTTGCGCCAGTCTGGCAATGGGCATTTCAATTTCCTTGCCTGCTGTCATGATAAGGTCGGCAAATTCATCAATCACCAGTACGATAAATGGAAGGTATTGGTGTCCTTTCTGAGGGCTCAGTTTACGCTTCACAAATTTTTCGTTGTATTCCCTGATATTCCTGGCGCCGGCTTCTTTCAGCAGATCATACCGGTTATCCATTTCAATACAAAGGGCATTGAGGGTATGCACCACTTTTTTTGTGTCGGTGATAATGGCATCCTCCTCTCCGGGAAGTTTGGCAAGAAAATGTCTTTCGATATGCCGGTAAATGCTCAGCTCCACCTTCTTGGGGTCAATCAGCACCAGCTTCAGTTGCGAAGGATGTTTTTTATACAACAATGAAACAAGAATAGCATTTAGCCCGACAGATTTGCCCTGCCCCGTTGCCCCTGCCATCAGCAGGTGGGGCATGCCGGTGAGGTCAACAATGAAATTCTCATTATCAATTTTCTTCCCGATGGCTATTGGCAGGCTGTAATTATTGTGCTGGAATTTTTCCGAAGACAATAATGTTTTCATACTTACCACCGTTTTTCTCACATTGGGCACTTCAATACCGATAGTTCCCTTTCCGGGTATGGGGGCAATGATGCGGATGCCCAGCGCTGCAAGGCTGAGGGCAATATCATCCTCAAGATTTTTAATTTTTGATATCCGGACACCT
>JBQTHS010000153.1:0-18324 GCA_052389635.1 Bacteroidota bacterium
CCCAAAGACTGGATGCCGGATGCCTACCGCAAAACCAACCTGCGCCAGATCAGCCAGCATGCTCACAGTGAAATTGTGGGGATGCTTCCCGAGGGCAACTGGATTAGCCGGGCGCCATCATTAAAAAGAAAAGCCATTCTTTTGGCCAAAGTACAGGATGAAGCGGGGCATGGTTTGTATTTATATTCTGCTGCCGAAACACTGGGGATGAGCCGGGAAGAGATGATCAATGACCTGCACAGCGCGAAAGCCAAGTATTCATCCATCTTTAATTATCCTACTCTCACCTGGGCCGATATGGGGGCCATTGGCTGGCTGGTGGACGGCGCCGCCATTATGAACCAGGTAATGCTGACAAGAACTTCTTACGGGCCGTATGCACGGGCAATGGTTCGCATTTGTAAAGAAGAAAGTTTTCATCAGCGGCAGGGGTTCGAGATATTACTTGTTTTATCAAGAGGAACAAAAGAGCAACAGGAAATGTGCCAGGATGCCATCAACCGCTGGTGGTGGCCCTCGCTGATGATGTTTGGCCCCCGTGACAGCGAAAGCACCAACAGCGACCAGAGCATGAAATGGAAGATCAAAAGAAAGACAAATGATGAGCTGCGGCAGCAGTTTGTGGATATGTGCGCAGAGCAGGTAAAAATATTAAAAATAAAATTGCCTGACGATAAACTAAAGTGGAATGAGGAACAAAAACATTATGACTTCGGTGAGATTAACTGGGATGAATTCTGGCAGGTGGTAAAAGGCAACGGCCCCTGCAACAAACAAAGGCTGGATGCAAGGAGAAAAGCATGGGAAGAGGGTGAATGGGTGAGGGAAGCGGCAGTGGCGTATGCGGAAAAAAGAAAAGCCTCTCCAAACCCCTCCGCAGGAGGGGCTTTAGAAGCTGCCTGATTTAAAACTTATTATATGGTAAATAGTTTTTTGAGAAAATATTACTACGGTGATATACCCGATGAGAAAGGAGGAAATGCGGATATAAAAGCAACTTCGCCGATCCCCCCTGCGGGGGATGGGGGGACCGGACATGACTGGCCGCTCTGGGAAGTTTTTATCCGCAGCAAACAGGGGCTTGACCATAAACATGCCGGCAGCCTGCATGCCGCCGATGCGCAAATGGCCATCGAAAATGCAAGGGATGTTTATACCCGCCGGATGGAAGGTGTCAGCATCTGGGTGGTGGAAAGCAAATACATTACCGCTTCTAATCCGGAAGAAGCAGGCGAATTGTTTGAACCCGCCGTTGATAAGATTTACAGGCACCCTACATTTTACAATTTGCCTGATGAAGTAAACCACATGTAAAACCCAGTCTGCCAATTGGCGGAGAATAATTATGAGCAGTACTTCAATTGATTATGTCCTTCATTTAGCAGATAATGCACTTATCCTTGGTCAGAGAAATGGCGAGTGGTGCGGCCACGGACCGGTACTGGAACAGGATATTGCCATCACCAATATCTCATTGGACCTTATCGGGCAGGCAAGAAGTTTTTACCAATATGCAGCTGTACTGATTGGTGGCGGGGCCACTGAAGACTCATTGGCTTATCTGCGAAAGGAAAGGGAGTTTAAAAATTTACTGCTGGTTGAACAACCCAACGGCGACTGGGCCCGGACAATTTTACGTCAATACCTGTTCAGCCAGTTTCAGTATTTGTTATTTGAAAAATTACAGCGGGGCAGTGATGAACAATTAGCTGGCATTGCTGCCAAATCAATCAAAGAAACCGCCTACCATGTCCGCTGGAGCAGTGAATGGGTAATCCGTATGGGCGATGGAACAGAAGAAAGTCACAACCGGATGCTGAAAGCCATTGATGAACTCTGGAGGGTTACCGGTGAAATGTTTCAGACTGCTGATTATGAAAATATAGTTGACGTTATTTCGCTGAAAAATGAATGGTTACAAAAAGTAAAAGCAGTTTTTGATGAAGCTGCGTTGCCGGTTCCTGAAAAAGTTTTCATGCAGTCGGGCGGCAAGGAAGGAAAACACACCGAGCACTTAGGTTATATCTTAACTGAACTTCAGTATATGCAACGGGCTTATCCCGGCAGTGAGTGGTAAAATGAAAACCTCTGTTATTGATAAAAAAACTCTCTATGCCTTCCTGGAAGAAATAAAAGATCCGGAGGTTCCGGTATTGTCCATCATTGATCTCGGCATTGTAAGGGATATCAGGATAAATGATGACGAACTGGAAGTCACCATCACCTCTACTTATACCGGTTGCCCGGCGATGGATATGATAGCAGCTAACATCAGAACAGAGCTGGCTACTCTCGGCTTCAAAAAAGTAAAAGTAACACAGGTTCTTTCCCCTGCCTGGACCACTGACTGGATGAGTGCAGAAGGAAAAAGAAAGCTGCAGGAATATGGCATCGCTCCCCCGGATAAAAGATTTGCCATTCCTAAAGACGGGATCGAATGTCCCCAGTGCCACTCATCCGAAACAAAACTGGTGAGTGAGTTTGGCAGCACTGCCTGTAAAGCACTCTACCAGTGTAATGAATGCAAAGAACCGTTTGATTATTTTAAATGTCATTAGAACAAGGTATAATTATCTTCGTTCCTAAAATAATTTTCATGTCTTCCATTCTTTTTGAAATAAAAGATGCTACCGGCTTCATCACCCTCAACCGGCCGGACAAACTCAACTCTTTTAACCGGGAAATGGCCCTGTTGATGCAGGATGCGCTGGACCTCTGCAAAGAAAAAAATGTCCGTTGTGTTTACATCACCGGAGAAGGAAAAGCATTCAGTGCCGGACAAGACCTGGCCGAAGTATTGGACCCTGACGGACCGGGTATGAAAAAAATTCTCAGAGAACATTATAATCCCATCATCACCAGAATACGGGGGTTGGAAAAACCGGTGATGGCGGCCGTAAACGGAGTGGCGGCAGGGGCTGGCGCCAATATTGCTCTGTGTTGTGATGTAGTGGTTGCGTCGGAAGATGCCTCCTTTCTGCAGGCTTTCAGTAAAATTGGTTTAATACCCGACAGCAGCGGTACTTTTTTTCTGCCCCGGCTGATCGGCTGGCAAAAAGCCAGCGCCCTGGCCATGCTGGGCGATAAAGTTCCTGCCACCGAAGCAGAAAAAATGGGAATGATCTATAAAGTATTTCCGGCTGACAGTTTCGTAGAAGAAAGTAAAAAAATTGCTGCTGCTCTGGCACAGATGCCGACAAAAGGACTTGCATTTACCAAACATGCTTTGAACATTTCTTTTGGCATTTCATTGGCTGAACAAATGAGGGTGGAGGATGAATATCAGCAAAAAGCAGCAGCCACTCATGATTATAAAGAAGGCGTGGTAGCTTTCCTGGAAAAACGAAAACCTGTTTTCAAAGGTGAATAAAATTTCAATAACCAACAGCGATATTCAATGGGTAATGAAAAAGATGTACTGGCCAATAAGGTCGTTGACCATATGATGAAGCATGACCTCTTCAGCCAATGGCTGGGCATTGAAGTGCTGGAAATAAAAGAAGGATACAGCCGGATAAAAATGACTGTGAGGAAAGAAATGATCAATGGTTTTGGCATTATCCACGGTGGTATTCCCTTTTCACTGGCCGACAGCGCCTTTGCCTTTGCCTGCAACAACCGGAATGTGCTGTCTGTGGCACTGGACACTTCCATCAACTTTCTCAAACCCGTTCATGCGGATGATGTGCTCACTGCAGAGGCAAAAGAAATTCATAATGGCAAATCTACCGGTCTTTATCATATTACTATCAGCAACCAGAACGGCCATCCGGTGGCGCAGTTCAAAGGGCTGTGTTACAGAACGGATAAACATCTGATAAAAAAATAAGAGCTGCGCAAAATGATTTACCAGTTCAGAAAATATATACCCGTTATCCATAAATCCTCTTTCATTCACCCGCAGGCGGCGGTAACGGGTAATATCATCATTGGCAAAGATTGTTATATCGGGCCCGGTGCAGCATTGCGTGGCGACTGGGGGCAGATCATTCTGGAGGATGGCTGCAATGTGCAGGAGAACTGTACTATCCATATGTTTCCCGGTACAACTGTGCTGCTGAAGAAAGGAGCACATATCGGCCACGGCGCCATTATCCATGGCGCAACAATCGGGCAAAATTGCCTGGTAGGTATGAATGCGGTGATAATGGATAATGTGCAGCTCGGAGATGAGAGCATTATTGGTGCATTAACACTGGTAAAAGAGGGAGAAATAATCCCTCCCCGCAGCCTGGTGGCGGGGAATCCCGGAAAGATCATCCGCCAGATAAGTGATGAAATGATAAAGTGGAAAACGGAAGGCACCCGGCTTTACCAGCAACTGCCCGCAGAAATGTTTAAACATTGGAAAAAGTGTATGCCTCTGCGTAATAAACCGGTAAAACAGGCTGTGCAGTCAAAAACTTACAGGAGTCTTATAGAAAATACGCTTAGCCGTTGACAGGTAAAATGTTGAGTGTCAATAAAAATCACTTTATCTTCAAATTTTTCTGGCAAAAATGGCAGGCTTTCATTCAGCTTGCTTGCATATTTAAGAAACAGGTTATACATTTACACTCCTTCTTTTCAATTCCTCCGAAGACCTTATTAAAACCTGACTTTTTTATCCATGCTTCCTTTCGGGAAACTCCGAATTTAACATCCTGTCGATAGCCTCCATTCCATGCCTTGGAAACCAGTTTATCCCAAACTGTGTAATCTATTATTATTCATAAAACCTAAGAGCATGAAAAAGTTTACTTTTCTTTTCATTTTCGCAGTATTAGCGAATGTATTTCTTACAGTTAAAGTATCCGGTCAGATAAGCCAGGTTACCGGGTCACCTCAAAGTTCCACCACAACAGGCACCACACTTACAATTACCAGGCCTTCGGGACTTGCGGTTGGTGATCTGATGATTGCCAATATAGTGCAGGCTGATAATGATGGCGCTGACGGTGGTGATTTATCCAATGCAACACTTGCCGGATGGACACTTATCGCAGGTAATCAAACCGGTATTGCAGGAAGTGGCGGCGACGAGTGGTGGGGCACTCTTTTGTACAGAGTAGCCACCGCCGCAGATGTCTCGGCTGCAAATTTTAGTTTTACTTTAGACGGAAGTGCAGATGATGGCTCCGGGGCTATTGCCGCATTCAGGAATGTAAATGTAACGGGTGGTGTAAATGAACTCGGAGCCGCCGGAGGGCCTTTTGATGTTGACCCCGGCAGTACCTACGATAATGTGGCAAATGACAACAGTCTTAATGCTAATGCCATTTCGACTGTTACGGCTAATGCAGCAGTTGTTATGCTCGGTGTTATTGGCAATAACCTTGATTTATCAACCTGGTCAACAACAACGCCGGGTTCCCTGACAGAAATTTATGATTTGCCTTTTGATGCCGATTTGGATATGGGAAGCGGCTCTGCCTGGGCGCTGAAATCTGCAACAGGCAGCACCGGAGGAGGCACTGCGACTATTTCCGGCAGTACTTTCAACGGTGCAATATTAATTGCACTCAAGCCTTATTCATATACAGTAAATGCCGGGCCCGATCAGCTGGTCAGCGGCACTTCTGTTTCGCTCAGCGGATCAACTACCGCCGGAGGTCCCACTTATGCATGGACACAGACAGGCGGCCCTGCTGGTCCTGTTATTACCACACCTTCCGCCAGCTCAACTACCGTTACCGGCCTGGTATCAGGCAATACTTACACTTTCAAGCTTACGGTTAATGGTGGCGCATCTGATGAGGTAAGTGTCCGTGTTATTACAGGCACAAACCTCTGGGCTTCTTCATCCGACGGCACCCAGATCTCCAGCTATACTGTTTCCAGCGGAGCTTACGGCAGCGGACCAACTACGATGTTTGCTCCTTCTTATCCGAATGCAACTAATACTTATACAAGAACAGCTGCCCTCGGAAGAAATGATAAGCCTGCTCAAACCAGCGGCTATTTCTACTGGCTGGGAACATCTGATGGAGGAAATGAGAATAACGGACTCGTGGAAGTATTTGCTGCCAGTGCAGCGGGTGGATCTCCTACAAGGATCGGCTCCATAGACCTTAATGGCGGCAGTGGTGCAGAATTAGGCTTTGTACGCCTGGGTATCGGGCCCGATGGCACAGGTTGGATTCTGGCTGGTGACGGTACCACGCTTTATCTTGCCAGTTTCATGTCAAACGGTGTGAACAGCGTTACAATAACTATTGTGGATGCCAGTGTTTCCCTCACCGGTGGCACCGTACCCACATTTGTAAACGGCGACCTCTGTCTCAATTCCGGCGGAAGCATATTTGCCCTTGCCAATAATGGAAGCGGCGTGACCCAAATCTTTATCGGTGCACCTGCCGGCGCCTCCACTACCCTTGTTAAGAAATGGGACCTGGTGGATCCTTCGAATGTACCATTTACCGGTTCTGTTAACGGGGTGGCTTTTGATCTGTTAGGGGCATTGTATATTTCAACAAGCGACGGTTTATATTATATCAATCCTGCCACAGTAAACGGCCCTGCCGGTACTGTACAATGTTCGCTGGTGGATGCCCAGACCGGGCTGCAGGATTTAGCTTCAAATGTATTCCCCACCACTATCCTGCTGCCGGTCAAACTGGGCGCCTTTACTGTTACCAAACAGGGAAATAATGCACTGCTGAACTGGACAACAGTAAGTGAGATCAGCACTGATCATTTTGAAATAGAAAGAAGTTATGATGGAGTGAATTTCGTATCAGTAGGTACAACATCCGCTGCGGGCAATTCAGCATCTGATATTAATTACAGTTTTACAGACCCGATTACTGTGAATTCAGGGATAATTTACTACCGGCTTAAAACACTGGATATTGACGGTAAAGAAAGCTTCAGCAAAATTGTCTCACTCCGGCTGAATGGCGGTGTAGTTAAAAACTTTACTGTTTATCCCAATCCGTTCAGCAGCGATCTTAAAGTAGAACTGAATGCTGACAAAGAAACAGAGATCACAATCCGCATCAGTAACGCAGCTGGTCAGCAGGTGATAAATCGCCGCTCATTGCTGCAAAAGGGTAATAATGTTGTTGTATTGTCATCTGAGCTGTCAGCGATGCAGAAAGGTATGTATGTACTGGAAATAATTTCAGAGGACGGAAAAATGAGCCAGAAGATCATCAAACGTTAAATGCTCAGGGTTTTTATACCTTGAACCCCTCTTGCTTTTCGTGGCGGAGGGGTTTTTTTTGTCTTGTTTCTAATCTGCTGAAATGCAAGCCTGGGTATATTTACTAAAGAAAATATCCGTGCAAGTCTCTTGCAAAAACCGGGAGCAATAAATATCTTTATTGCGCCGTATCCGGTATCTTTTGAATCTTCGTTATTTTTTTTAAATACCCTTTTCCAGTCTTCTTATTGATAAATCTGCAAGAAGTTAACATCCTGATGATGCCTTTTTCCATGCCCGGTTAAACCCTGTTTGCGGAATACCGCAGCCAGCATTGTTAACACTAAACCTTGAAGCATGAAAAAGCCCTATCTCTTTTGCCTTTTGGCAATTCTTTTTGTTTGCAGTTTTTCGCTGGCACAGCCAACACAGCCACCGGCCCCCATTGCCTGCAACTCTTCCAACTGCACCCCTCCTGTTTCAGAAACCTGTTCAGGAACTTCAAATGTTGTTACCAGTTTTACTACACGGACATTGCGCTCAGGCAGTCCCACTTCGCTTCCCGCTCTTTACTCTTACTTTAATATTGCTACCATCAGCGGACAGCAGATCAATGCGACGATCACCGTGGAGTCGCAGTCAAACTGCAACATGAGCGGCAGCAATTTCAATATTGATGATGATGCCGCTACAGACCAGTCCGGCAACAGCATTGCCAGTTTTTTTGCGCCAAGGATTACTCCAGCCAGCAATCTTACTACTACTGATATACGGGGATATGTTCAGTTCACCATACGTTTTTATGTAGGAAACGGCACAGCCGGTGAACAATACCCGGGCGACTATACCACTGTTCCTTCAGGTGGCGGTCTTTCGGGTTTGAATTATATCCATTATGATATTGACGGCAGCACCGTTGGCACCGGCGGATGGTTCCGGGAAACCGGTGTGGTTCAGGATGTCGTGGGTTCCGTTATCAACGGGGATGTTTCCACAGAACTGGTACCTTACACCTATACACATAGCCTGAACTGGAAAGGATTTGCAGGTTCGGTCTGCGAACGTACGGGTGTCTCCCGCTGTGCGCAGGTGGCAGTGGCTGCCAACTATGCCACTCCACAAACACAGATCACCTTCCGGATGGGGTATGATTATAATTATAACGGGACTTCATTTAACTCCCAGCCAACCCGCCAGTATGGCTCCCGGTTTGGCTGTTTCAGCTTCCCGCAGCAAACCCCCCTGCCAGTTAAGCTGCTCAGCTTTACCGGCACATACAGGAATAACGCTGCACTCCTGAACTGGGCGGCAGAAAACCAGGTGAATTTTGAACTTTATGAAATTGAAAGAAGTACAGATGCTAATAAGTTTGAAAGCATCGGCATCAGGAACAGGCAGGAAGAAGGAATGGAAAGACAACAATACCAGTATTCAGATGATCTGTCTTCTGCTGTCAGCAATGTATTTTACTACCGGCTGAAAATGATGGATATGGATAGCCGTTTCTCTTACAGCAATATCATCATGATCAGAAAAGATGCTGTGAAGGAAGGCCTCAGCCTGAGCCCCAACCCTGTAACGGCAGGAAATATGGCCAATGTAAGATTTGAGGCAAATAAAAAAGGAATGGTGGAGCTTACTATAACCGATATGACCGGTAAAGTAGTGTTGCGCCAGCAAAACCAGGTGTATGAAGGGGTGAACAGCGTTTCCATCAGCAACCTGAACCGCCTGCAGCCGGGTCTGTACCTGCTCCGGGTTAATGACGGACAGGAGCTGCAATCGGCCAAACTCACCATCTCCAGGTAATTACTCCTGAAACCAATTGTAAAAGACGGTTTTTACAGCCGTCTTTTTTATTTAAGGCCTGTGCAAAAAGGTTTTACCGCCCATTTATAAAAAATTCTTCGGCGGCTTCAAAAAATGATGTAATTTAAAATCTGCTTTATCCATTGTAAACTCTTAAAAATATGGTTATGAGAAAAAGTTTACCCCTGCTAACCCTTTTTTGTGCAACTCTTTTACTGACTACAACAGCTACTGCGCAACAGGCTGACCGTTTTGCTTATGCCATTACCGACCTGCAGCCCAACACCTCCAACTGGAGTTTTCTCCGCAAACTCGACCTGCACAGCGGCGAATACAGTGAGGTGCTTTTGCAGGGCAATGATGTGAACAGCCCGGCCTTTGATGCTTCCACCAAAAAACAAATGACAGCGCCAATGACGGATGCCCGCTACGGCCAGTGGGTGAACGCTGCTTTCGGCACCGGTGTGGCGGCCATGGCTTATGACAGAAGGAACAACCGGCTTTATTACACGCCGATGTTTGTGGATCAGCTCCGCTATATTGACCTGAAGAGCATGAAAGTGTATTATGTAAACGATAAAGCCTTTACCGGAAAGCCTGTGAAGTCATCTGACCAGGGCAATATCGTAACCCGTATGGTGATTGCATCCGATGGTAACGGCTATGCCATGACTAATGATGCCACACAATTGATCCGCTTCAGCACAGGCAAAAAACTGGTCATCACCGATCTGGGCACTATTGCCGACGACCAGGCCAATAAAAATATTTCCATTCACAATTCCTGCAGCAGCTATGGTGGTGATATGATCGCTGATGATGATGGCAATCTGTATGTTTTCACTGCCCGCAATCTTGTGTTTAAAATAAATACGGAAACCAAAGTGGCCGCTTATCTGGGCGCTGTGTTGGGCTTGCCCAAAGGATTTACCATCAACGGCGCCGCCGTGAATTATGAGAACAGGGTGCTGGTAGCCAGCGCAGTTCAGGGAGGGTCTTATTTTACTGTTGATATGAAGAGCCTTGCCGCTTCGCCCTATGTACTGCAGGGTCAGGTATGGCAAAGTTCAGATCTGGCGAACAGCAACCTGCTTGCCACCGGTAAAAAACAAACAGAGAATGTGGAACTGATGCGCAACAAACCGGTAACGGCGGGTGAAGCCGGTAAAATAAATATCTATCCCAACCCGGTAACAGATAACCAGTTTGTTGTCCGGTTTGGCCAGTTGGAGGCCGGCAGCTACACCGTGCAGGTAACTGATGTGATGGGCCGGCATGTAGTGCAGCAAGTGCTGAATGTGAGCGGGGAGAACCAGGCGCAAAAAATAAAACTGGCAGCTTCTGCTTCCAGAGGCGTTTATTTAGTGAAAGTGCTTGATGCCGGCAACAACACAGCATTCAGCACAAAGATTGTCGTTCAATAAACAATGTCCCTGATGTACAAAAGCGATGGCATGGCCATCGCTTTTTTCTTTTATCCGCAGAAGCCCTGGCGAAGCCGGATTTATCTGTCATCTTTCCATACTAATCTTATATGCTGTGCAGCAGTTGAAAAGTCAGTGCATTTGCCATCGCCTGCGCCGGTAATACCGCCGGAAGGGGCGCAGATATAATTGCAATCCTCATCATAGAGTTCGTTATACTGATCGCAGCAGTCGGCCGTGAACAGAAAAACCCTTTTGCCCTTATACCTATGCTCATTTACTTCGGCCGGCGGATTAAATTTCGGCCTTGCCTTTATCTGTGAAATTTTATTGTTGATGCAGGAAGAGCTGGTGTAATCTTTATTGCACTGAAATGATAAAACTGTTATGAAACCTGTTGCCAGTAAAATACTTTTCATAATATCCGGTTTACATGAATGACAGGGTATATTTGCCTTTTGTTGCACAAGGTATATGGAGAAAAGCAATTTTGTTGACCAGATTCGCATCTTTTGCCGCAGCGGCCACGGCGGCGCCGGAAACAAGCATTTCATGCGGAATAAATTTACTGCTATGGGCGGGCCCGATGGCGGTGATGGCGGCCGTGGCGCCCATATCATTTTAAGGGGGAACCGTAACCTATGGACATTACTGCACCTGCGCTATTATAAGAATGTACTGGCCGAAAACGGGGAAAAAGGCGGCGCCAACAACAGTACCGGCAGGGACGGGAAAGATATCATCATTGAAGTGCCGCTGGGTACTGTTGCCAGGGATGAGGAAACCGGTAAACAGGAAGCGGAGATTTTAGAAGAGGGGCAGGAAGTGGTTTGGCTGCCAGGGGGAAAAGGCGGCCTCGGCAATTCCAATTTTGCCACAGCCACCAATCAGGCACCGGAATATGCGCAGCCAGGATTGCCCGGATTGGAAGGATGGAAGGTTCTCGAATTAAAAGTGCTTGCCGATGTGGGCCTTGTTGGTTTTCCCAATGCCGGTAAGTCCACTTTACTCTCCGTTATTACCGCAGCTAAACCCAAAATTGCAGGTTATGCTTTCACCACTATTACTCCTAACCTGGGCATTGCAGAATACCGGGATGGAAAAAGTTTTTGCATTGCTGACCTGCCTGGCATCATTGAAGGGGCTGCAGAAGGCAGGGGCCTGGGTCATCGTTTTCTCCGGCATATCGAACGCAATTCCGTGTTGCTTTTATTAATCCCTGCCGACAGCAATGACCACAAAAAAGAATTTGAGATATTAGTGAATGAACTGGAACAATACAATCCGGAATTGCTGCATAAACAATTCATCATAGCCATCAGCAAAAGCGATATGCTGGATGAGGAACTAAAAGTTGAAATTGAAAAACAGTTGCCGCCAAACATCCCGCACCTTTTTATTTCATCGGTGACCAACCGGGGGCTTACGGAACTGAAAGATTTGCTGTGGAAGGTATTGAATGACCCGGCATTATAAGTTCAATACGGTCTCCCGATCGTATCACAAGCCGCCTTCAGCAAAGAATTAATGCCCGGATCATCCTGCCATTTTTCCCACATCATCACCCCATTGGCAATGTCCTTTGCCAGTTTGGCCTTTCGCTTTACCGTGTATTGACCATTGTAATAAATGGTGTAATTGGTAAACCCGCCGGCAGTGACCACAGCAGAATCATATTGCGGGTTGCCGCCCTGTGCCAGTATTCCTTTATACGTAAGAACAGTTCCTGTTTGGGTAATACCCGAGGGCCTGCCATAGGCTGGCAACCCCAGCACAGTTTTTGCCGGAGGCATTCCTCTTGTAGTAAGCCAGTAATTCAAACATACTGTTGCCAGTGTGTAGTCGCTGTGATGCTTATAAGGTACCGATGTGCTGAAATCATCATAAGCCATTATATTGAAAAAATCAACATAAGGAAAGATTTCGTTGCGGATAGCATCCCTGAAACCGCCGGAGTATTTCCCGGAAACAACCGCCGCAGAAAGGAAATATTGTCCGTCACGGTGCAGGGAATCCGACAGTTCTTTCATCAGCAATGTGAAGGTAGCATCTGTACCGTCAGCCGTGCTGGGAAATTCCCAGTCCATATCCACCCCGTCCAGGTTATTGGCCCGCACCACATTCATAACTTGCTTTATAAAATTATTCCTGCCCCCGGCAGTGGCAGCCATACTGGTGAAATTTGTCCGGCCATCGCCGCTACCATCATTGATGCCCAGAAAAACTTTTGAATTGTTTGTCCTTGCCTTATCCCTCACCGCAGTCAGCGAAGCGGCAGGTGATGATGGTGCAGACAATCCGCCTGAACCATTTACCGCATAAAAAGCATATACCACTGCATTGGTCATCCGGAATTTTACATCTGGTACATCAGCCAGGTTTCTGTACGAAGGAAAATAGCCCACCACATAGTAGCCAAAAGGCGCAGGCGGCTGAATGGTAATATAAGTAAACGAAGAAGCAGTGCCGCTGCAGGCAGTAGCCGGCCCGGATGCATTTTTAGGTTGTATGTACCAGTAGTAAGTGATATTGGGGGTGGAGGGTATTGCATAATTATATGAAGTACTGGTAAGATTGGAAGCAACCACAGTAGTGGGATTGGGAGAGGTTCCGGCATACACATCATATCCTGTAGCACCCGATACTGCCGACCATGTGAGTGTAACAGATGTTGCAGCAACAAAACTGCCTGTTGCCGGGCCGGCATTAGCAGCACAACCCGGAATGGGCGGCGGAGGAGGCGGTGGTGGCGGAGTGGTACCCCCTTTCTTACTGCATGAATTGGCAATAACTACCAGCAATAACAGGAGAATAATGCCAATGCTCAATCTCATAAGCAATCTTTAGCCGGAAATTACATTATTCCGGCTAACAGCCCTTTTTTTGAAGCCGCTGTTTTTTTAGTACGTTTGTCAACCTAAAAAATCCCAGTTATGAAGAAGTTCCTGATAACGTTTGTATTGTCACTCAGCCTTGTTGCCAGATCATTTGCCGATGAAGGTATGTGGCTGCCCCTGCTCCTCGGTCAGCAGGTATATAATGAAATGGTGAAGAAAGGGCTGAAGCTCACCAAAGACCAGTTGTATAATATGAATAAAGCTTCGCTGAAGGATGCCATCATCATCTTTGGCGGCGGCTGCACCGGTGAGATTGTCAGCGCCGAAGGCCTGATCTTCACCAACCACCACTGCGGCTATGATGCCATCGCATCGGCCAGCAGCATGGAGCATAACTACCTGACAAATGGTTTTTATGCCCGCAACAAAGGCGAAGAGATCCCTACTTCGTTGTCTGTGCAGTTTCTCCTGCGGATAGAGGATGTGACAAAGGAAGTAATGGACTCGCTGAAGGGGCTTAGTGGCGCCGACAGGGTGCGCAAACAAACCGCGGCACTCACTGCCATCAATAAAAGAATGAGCGATGAAGGGAAAAATATTGAAACAAGGGTGAGTTCCCTGTTCAAAGGCAACCAGTACCTCGCATTTGTTTACCAGCGTTATTATGATGTGCGCCTGGTAGGCACCCCGCCCGAAAGTGTAGGTAAATTCGGTGGTGATACCGACAACTGGGAATGGCCCCGTCACACTGGCGATTTCTCCGTCTTCCGTGTTTACACCAAACCCGACGGCAGCCCGGCCAAAAGAGATGAAGCCGTGAACGGTAATGTGCCGATGAAACCCAAATGGTACCTGCCAGTTTCTCTGAAGCCATTGAAAGACGGCGACTTTGCCATGATATGGGGCTACCCCGGCGGTACCAACCGATATGAAAGTTCCTATGGCGTAAAATTAGCCACCGACATTAATAACCCCACCCTGGTAAGGCTGCGGGATGTCAGGCTGAAATATATGTTTGAGGAAATGAAGAAAGACCCGGCCGTGAAGCTGCAACTGTCTTCTGACTATGCAGGCATCGCCAACTACTGGAAATTCTACGACGGCGAAACCAAACAACTGCTGAAGTATGATGTATATGGACAGAAAAAAATGTTTGAAGAAAAATTCAACGCCTGGGCCAAAGGGAAACCAGAATATGAAAACATCTTCACTGACTGGGGCAAGGCGTATGAGGCATGGAGACCCTATGCCAAACACCGGATGTATATCAATGAAGGTATTTTTGGCTCCCCGCTGATCGCCTTTGCCGGTTCCCTGCTGCAATTAGAAACAGCGCTGGCAAAACCCGGCACAGCCCAGGCCGATGTGAAGAAGGCCATGGATGCGGCCAACAACAGCCGGGATGCTTTCCTGAAAGAAGAAAACAAACCTTCAGACCAGAATATCGTTGCGGCTGTAACCAGGATGTTTTACGAAGATGTGGTGAAAGAACAGCACCCCATTGGTTTTTACAGCGGCCTTTTGAAAGACAAGTACGGCCCGCTGGATGATGATGCCACGTATAAAAAGTATGCTGCTGATATGTTTAACAACAGCATGATCTTCGACGATGTCAAATGGAAAGCATTTGCTGCCAACCCGGATGCCGTCGCCCTGCAAAGCGACCCGGCCTTTGCTCATGCCAGCGCTTTTATAACCAACTACAACAGCAAGTATGCGTCGCTCTCCCAGCAGTTCAATACAAAAAATGCGGAGATGGGCCGGCTGTACCTCAAAGGCATTATGGAAATGGACCCCGTAAAGGCGAAGATGATGTACCCTGACGCCACTTTTACCATGCGGGTGAGCTATGGCAATGTAAAAAGCTACCGGCCAAGAGATGCGGTGTTTTATGACTATGTGACCACCTCCAAGGGCCTGCTGGAAAAATACAAGGCCGGCGATTATGAATTTGACTTACCGGCTAACCAGATCGAACTACTTAAGAAAAAAGATTTTGGCCAGTATATGGACCCAACGAGGAAAGAACTGGTCATCGGCTTCATCACCACCAATGATATTACCGGCGGCAACTCCGGTTCACCCGTCATCAACAGCCGCGGCGAACTGATCGGTCTTGCCTTCGACGGCAATTACGAAGCGCTGAGCCATAAACTGGCTTTTGACAAAGACCTGAACCGCACTATTTGTGTGGACATCCGCTATGTGCTCTGGTGCATTGATAAGCTCGGCGGCGGGAGCAATATTATAAAGGAGCTGAAGCTGATGAAATAAACTCTGTGTTTCAGTGATTCTGTGGCTAATATTTTGCCGCTGAATCACAGAATCACTGAAGCAATATTTGAAGTAACTTGTTTGGAATTTCAGAGAGCCATTCCGGAATACAACCGGGGTGGCTTTCTTATTTCCACCAATAATTTGCTTAACATTGTGATGCAATCCGTTGATTTGAAAAAAAGAATTTCAATACTGAGTTTTGGTATCCTCATTTCTTTAATTGCTTTCTCCCAGCAAACCCGTTTCAGCATGGCCACCGACCTGAGTGTGCAGCGCAGCTTCAAGAAAGGGCAGCAGTACTGGGCCCTCGGGCAAACGGTGCATGCCCATTTTCACCTGACCCCGAAAGAAGGCATCTATATCTGGTTTGCCTATTATTCCAACGGGAAATATAGCAACAACATCACCGCCACTGCAAAATCCGGCGCCACTGTGCCGCAGCAGATCGCTTATGTAAACAACGGCAATATGCGCCTGAAAGAGTTCTCCGCTGGCTGGAAAAAATACCTGAAAGGAAATGCAGAAGCAGAAAAAAGCTGGAACCTCTATGCCTATGCGGGCTTCGGGTTGCTGCTCGGCCGGGTGGAGAACACCCATTCTGCAGGTATTGATACGGCTGTTTACAATGTACCCGTATTGCGGGGCCGGGCCAATTTTAAACGGCTGACCATTGACCCCGGCATTGGGTTTGAAAAATATCTCGGCGGGGACCTGTATATCTATACTGAAGCAAGGGTGTGGATACCCACCGATGGCTATCCAAGCAAATATATTTTTGTAAATGAACAGGCCCCGTGGACTGGTATGCTGAGCCTGGGGCTGCGGGTTTTATTCTGATTTTTCTCAATACTTAATATCAAACCTTCCTTCCGTCACAGAAATAGTCTGTGAAGGGTTTACCAGGTTTTCTGCATTGAACCGGAAAGTGCCCGATACGATGCGGGCGGCGGTATCAAGCCTTGTAATATTGACCGAGCCGGTTTGTGCGGCGGAGGTTATCCATTCGTCAAGCGGGTTAAGCTTTCTTTTTACATGGTACCCGTAATTATTCGGGCCGTTGGGATAACTGGTATTGCTGCTGAATAAATAAGTGCCGGCGCCTGCTGCTCCGAAAACCTTCATTTCGAATTCTGTTTCGGTGGGTGAGGATGAAAAATTCTGTGCAGTAATGATGAGCACATTGCCCAGCAGCCTTGCCTTCAGCAGGTCGCTGTCGGGTATGCCGGCAAAACCCTGCGGCACCCACATCTCACCGTTCAGTTTCAGGCCGAAAGTATTGGCGCCGGTCTGTGTGGCAGGCGGCAGTTCCTTTACTTCTTTTTTACAGGAAATAAAGACAGCTAATGATAAAGTGGCAATGAGGATGTTTTTCATAACTGATGGATTCGTTGTACAAACGCTTTAAGGGTGGCTTTTCGTATGGGAAGCATAAATCATGCTAAAAATGTAAAAAGCGGGGTGCTCCCGGGATTTGATAACATCTCGCAGGGTGTGCTGAGGCCACAGAGGGTTTTTTTGATCTCTGCGTTCCCGACAGCTATCGGGACGACGGACTCTGCGTGAAAACCAAAACAGCGCCAGTATCTTTACCCCTCCTTAAACCCGCTTATGAGCAATACCCTTACCATCCGGCAGGTGGAACTCTACAAACTTTCCGTTCCGCTGACAGAACCTTTTACCACATCGCTGGGAACAGAATATACGGCTGAAAATGTGCTGGTAAGAATAATTACCGAAGAAGGCATCAGCGGTTTTGGAGAATGCAGCCCCTACATGCCTATTAATGGCGAAAGCCAGGATACCTGCTTTGCCGTAGGGCAATATTTTGCCAAAGCATTTATCGGCAGGAACCCGCTGGATATTGAAGGTAATGTGGAACTGATGGATAAGATCATCTATGGCAACAGTAGCATTAAAAGCGCTTTTGATATAGCACTCTATGATGTTGCTTCGCAAAATGCAGGAAGGCCGCTGTACCAGTTCCTGGGCGGTGAAAAAAGCAAGGCCATTATTACTGACTACACGGTAAGCATTGGTGAACCGGGTAAGATGGCGGCAGATGCACTGAAAATAAAAAATGAAGGCTATCCTGCCATTAAAGTAAAACTGGGCAGGGACGGAAAGAAAGATGTAGAAAGGATAAAGGCCATCCGTGCAGCGGTGGGCAACCAGATACCGCTGCGCATAGACGCTAACCAGGGCTGGAGGGTGAATGAAGCGATTGAAACACTGAATGCACTGGCGGAATTTGATATACAGCATTGTGAAGAGCCGATTGCCAGGTGGAAATTTATGAGACTGAGGAAAGTAAAAAAGAATTCTCCCATCCCCATCATGGCGGATGAATGCTGCAGCGATGAGCATGATGCGGAACGTTTGATAGAACTCGGCGCCTGTGATTATTTCAATATCAAGCTGGGAAAATCCGGCGGCATTTTTAAAGCATTAAAGATGGTGAAGATGGCAGAGAAGGCCGGGATACAATTACAGGTAGGCGCCATGCTGGAGTCAAGGATCGGCATGACGGCTTTTGCTCATTTTGCACTCTGCAGCCCGGCGATAGAGCATTATGATTTTGATACGGCGCTCATGTTTAAGGAAGACCCTGTAACCGGCGGCATACAATACAAAGCCAATGGCGTGGTGGATGTGCCGGATGCGCCGGGGCTGGGCGCCTCCATCAGTGAAGAAAGACTGACGGGGATGGAGAGGGTGGTTATATAAAATAAAGAGGCTGTCTCAAAAGTGTTTTGGAACACAACGAACACTAAGAAAACACTAAGAGCACAACGCAAATAGCCTTTAATATTAATAGTCTTTGTGTCCGTTGTGCCTTCTTTGTGTTCGTTGTGAT
>JBQTHS010000154.1:0-12753 GCA_052389635.1 Bacteroidota bacterium
ATGAGATCTCACAGCTCAGCCTCGGGCCCTTGGCAGCGATGGGTTCTTTCAGTATCTGTACGAGAATATTCGGTTTGCCATTCAATACCTCGTTGATCTTGCCAGTCTTGATGATCTCCGGCTCCACGGTGAATTTTCCAAAGTCCAGCCCCTGCTCACTCTTGTCGTTCATGCACATATTAGTGAACTTGAGCAGCGATTTGGCATAAGGGCTCAGGTCGGTATAGTGAAGGAAAGCGTCTTTTTCAAAACCCACATCCACAAAAGCGGCATTGAGACCGGGTATCAGCTTTTTCACTTTACCCAGGTACAGGTCACCCACGGCAAAACGGGCATCGCTTTTTTCGCTGTGCAGTTCTACCAGCTTCCTGTCTTCCAGCAGGGCTATTTCCACTCCCTGCGGAGCTGCATTAATAATCAGTTCTTTGTTCATTACAGCTTAACATGAAACACCTTGATGCTGTAAAAAACACCAGTTGCAATTCATCCGTATGAATCTGAAGTTGTATCGCAGGATATGTAGCTGAGAATTAGTGGGTGTTCTGTGGGAACCCCTTCGGGGCAAACTTATACGGCAAACAACCGGTGGACTTTGAAATGAGTCGGGAGTCGATAGTCTTTAGTCGGGAGCCGGGTCCGTACAAAAGGACTAACGACTCCCAACTACTGACTCCAGACTATTTGTTCCTCTTCTTATGACGGTTCTTTCTCAGTCTTTTTTTACGCTTGTGCGTCGCAATTTTATGACGCTTCCTTTTTTTACCACAAGGCATAATCAAATCTTTTTTTAATCTTGTTTATAATAAGTTTTACTATCCTCAATTTACCGGCGACTACTTTTTCAACTCCGCAATCCGCTGCTCAATCGCCTTCCTGATGTCTGCCTGTTTTACCAATGGCAGGCTTTTCCGGTACCAGCTTACGGCATTCTTCTTATCCCCGGTACGTTCATACACTTCAGCCAGTAAAAGCACTGCATCCAGGTTACCCGGTTCCAGGCGGCAGACTGTTTGAAAACGGTCTATCGCTTTGTCATATTGCCCGGACATCAGCGAACCCTTTCCCAGCATCATCTGGGCATACGTGTTGATACTGTCTTTTTCGGCTACTTCCCTGATCTTCAGTATCCCTTCCATCGGGGTTTCTGTGATGCCACCGAAAAGAAAAGCAGCGCCAAGCCCTACTTTGGCCGAATCGTTGGCCGGGTTTATTTTTAAAGATCTTTCAAACAAGTCTTTGGCCTGCAAAGCCTTCCACTTCCTTCTTTCCACCACTTCATCCCCTTGCAGGTTCTCCAAAAACAGGTGGGCGGCAAAGGTGAGGCTTTTTTCCGAATTTTCCAATCTGGCAGCTTCGGCCTGATACCAGGCATAAGGCTCAAAAACCCTTGCCGAATCGTACCAGAAACGGGCCAATTGGTGGTAAACATGAATCTGCTGGTCCTTTACGTCACCCCGGGAAATAGAGTTCTCCAATGTGCTGACACGCATCACCTGCTCCGGGGTCAGTTGTTGTTTGACAAGGTTGAGTATGGTATCAATTGTTAAGCTGGTTGTTGACTCATGATTATGGCCATCGCCGGGACCATGCTGCTCTGTTACCGCTATCGGTTTTTTGCGGGGAGTGGTCTTTACAAAAAAATAAATACCTGCTGTTAGTAATAATCCTATACCAATGGTAATAAGCTGAGGTTTCTTCACGCCAATAAAATTTGAGGAGGCAAAGGTAACCTCAAAATCACTGGTTTATCCAATCTTGTAGGGGATGTTTATGAGGCATCCTCACCGGGGCCTGCATCAGGCTTGGGTTCTTTCAGCTTTTTTACCTCGGCCACAAATTCTTTTGCAGGCTTGAAAGCCGGGATATAATGCTCTGGAATATGCACCGCAATGTTCTTCTTGATGTTGCGGCCGATCTTGGCTGCTCTTTTTTTCGTAATAAAACTTCCAAAGCCGCGGATGTAAATATTTTCGCCGGCAGCAAGGGTGTCTTTTACTTCTTTGAACATAGTTTCAAGAGTAACAAGCACATCTACCTTGGGTATGCCTGTTTTTTCAGAGATCTGATTTACCAGGTCGGCTTTTCTCATTGTTGCAGGTTTTGTGGTTTTACAAAGACCAATTTAGGATAAAATAATATGATATTCAGCTAAATAGGCATATTTTTTTTAACCGGGTGTGAATTACGAACCCCGAAATAGAGGATATTTAGCCCTTAGGATATGAAAAAAGCCAGTTCTTCTATATCAAAATTCTCATTTGCACGGCTGTTATTGAAATGGAACAGGGAACAAAACACCCGGCAGATGCCCTGGAAAGGGGAGAAAGACCCTTACAGGATCTGGCTCAGCGAGATCATCCTCCAGCAGACAAGGGTGGAGCAGGGGCTGGATTATTATAAGAGGTTCATCCGGGTCTTCCCGGATGTGAGGAAACTGGCCCGGGCACCGGAAAACAAAGTATTCAAACTCTGGGAAGGACTGGGCTATTATACCCGCTGCAGGAACCTGATCGCTTCGGCAAAATATATCTCAACAGAACTCAAAGGAAGATTCCCGGACAAATATGAAGCCATCCTTGTATTGAAAGGAGTGGGGCCTTATACGGCTGCTGCTATTGCATCCTTTGCCTTTAATCTTCCCCATGCGGTGCTCGACGGTAATGTGTTTCGGGTGCTGGCAAGGATTTTTGGTATTGATACAGCCATTGACTCCACCGAAGGCAAAAAGAAATTTACCGCACTGGCTGAAGAACTGCTTGATAAAAACCAGCCCGGCCTGTATAACCAGACCATCATGGATTTTGGCGCCACGGTATGTAAACCCGCTGCACCTCTCTGTACTGCCTGTGGTTTCAAAAAAAAATGTGTGGCTTTTCAGGCTGACCGGGTAAATGAACTGCCGGAGAAAGAAAAAAAGATAAATATAAAGAAACGCTGGTTTTATTACCTGAGGCTTGATTTTAAAAACAGCGTCGTCATCCGCCAGCGAACAGCTAAAGACATCTGGCAGGGTTTGTATGAGTTTCCGTTAATTGAAACCGGCAAAGAGACGGCTGTAAAAAACATTTTGCAGCATGCTGAGGAGAAGAAATGGCTGAAGAAGGGGCAGTATGAAATTGTTTCAGTTTCGTCTTTATATAAGCAGCAACTTTCTCACCAGCTGATAGCGGGGCAGTTTATCCGTATCTGCTTAAAGACAAAATCAACTTTACCAAATGAGTTTGTTTGTGTTGAGCAGAATAAACTGGGCAGGTATGCATTTCCGCAGTTTGTGAATCAGTATTTGAAAAAGGGATGAAGAACCAATTGATCTTTTGAAACCAACATTCCACTCGTGTATATCTTTATTCATATAACTGCTCGTCTGTTTCCAGAAGTTTATTTAAGAGAATATTGGCATACTGATTTACCAGCACCCGGTAACCAGGATCCCGCATAAACTCCCTGTTAAATAAGCCACCAAATCCCCCATTTTGCCGTTTCGTCTGGAAAATATTCTAACTTTAAGAGGCATTCGCCAGCCCATAGACGAATTCATTCACCTAAAGAATAAATATTATGAGAGGCGTTAACCGTGTAATGCTGATTGGCAACCTGGGCAAAGACCCGGAAGTACAGCACCTCGAAGGCAATATTGCCGTAGCTAAATTTCCCCTCGCCACCACTGAAACCTTTAAAGACCGCACCGGCAAACTGGTATCGCAGACCGAATGGCATACTGTTGTGCTTTGGCGGGGCCTCGCCGAACTGGCACAGAAATACCTGCATAAAAGCAGCCTGGTGTACATTGAAGGCCGCCTGCGCACCCGCAGCTGGGATGATAAAGACGGCAACCGGAAATTTGCCACCGAAGTGGTGGGAGACAATCTTATCATGCTCGACAAACGGGCCGATGCACCGGGTCCTTCCTCTTCAGCTGAAGGTGGTAGCACGGAAAGCATGGGCGGAGCGGACATGCCCATGGGCGATCCGTCGGAATCATTGCCGTTTTAGGGGTCAGCAGTAAATACAATAACTTTGTCCCGGTTGGCTGTTTCAAAAGAAAAAATCAATAACCACAGAGTACACAAAGGATTTTCACGGAGTTACACAGAGCGGGGAAAATATTACTTTGTGCCACTCTGTGAATGAACACTCCGTGTTCTCCGTGGTAAAAAATCTTTTGAGACGGCTTTTTGTTAAACAAAAACCCTTGCTTTGGACAGTATTCCGCTATGCGGTTTTTTTTCTGGTGATCTTCTGTATGTCTTCCTCGCCATTACGTCGCAGGGTACTACTTTTTTAGCCGTGGCATTAATAGTAATGCTGCTGCTCATCTTCACCATCTCCGGAGCCGAGGTGGCGCTGTTCTCGCTTAACAACAAGGATGTGAACATGCTGAAGACAAAACAGCATAGTTCTGCAAAACGCATCGTAAACCTGCTGGAAGAACCCAAAGAGGTATATGCTTCGCTGATGATCGCCGGCACTTTTGTAAATATCAGCATCATCGTACTGGCCAATTACCTGATTAACCAGTTTATCTCACTCGATAAAGCCGGTTCCATTGGCGCCTTGCTGATCAAAGTAGTGGTGATTGCATTTGTACTGGTGTTCTTCGGGAAAATATTACCCAAAGTATGGGCTACGCAGAATAACCTCCGTTTTGCTTACGGTTCCTCTTTTGTTATTGAGGCACTGCATCTCCTGCTCCGCAGGATCAGTAAATGGATCGTATCGCTGGCGGATAGTATCGGGAAAACAGCCGGGGCCAACCGCAGCGAAGCCATGAGTATACAGGAACTGGATGAGGCAATTGATATTAAATCAGACGATGAAGCCTCGCCGGAAGAAAAGAATATTATGAAAGGGATTGTGAAGTTTGGGAACATTACGGTGAAGCAGATCATGCGGAGCCGGTTAGATGTCAGCGGGGTGGATTACCAGTCATCTTTCAGTGAAGTTATACACCGGGTGGAAGAGCTGCACTACTCCCGCCTGCCGGTGATGTATAAGAACAGCCTGGATGAAGTGGCCGGTATCATTAATACCAAAGATTTGATCCCTTACCTGAACGAAGAGGATGACTTCAACTGGCACCAGCTGATGCGGCAGCCCTATTTTGTTCCCGATACCAAGCTGATCGAAGACCTGCTGAAGGAATTTCAGCAGAAGCATATCCATTTTGCCGTAGTGGTGGATGAGTTTGGCGGCACCTGCGGAATTGTGACCATGGAAGACATCCTCGAAGAAGTGATTGGTGATATACGGGATGAATTTGATGAAGAAGAAAGCGGCAACCGGAAATTAGACGAAAACAATTACCTATTTGACGGTAAAACGATGATACATGATATGTGCAAAACGATGAAACTGCCGATGGATACATTTGATGAAGTGCGGGGGGAAAGTGAATCGCTGGCAGGGCTGGTGCTGGAGCTGGCGGGTGAGTTTCCGGCGAAGGACACTGTTGTGAACAGCGGCGATTTTGATTTTACCGTGATACAGGCAGATAATAACCGGATCCAGCAAGTTAAAGTGACAATAAAACCCAATACTTAGCCCTATGATATGGAAGAACAATTTTATGCGGGCCTTATACCTTGTACCTTGTACCCTGTTCCTTGTGCTTTGTGCCCTGTACCTTGTTTCCTGCAATAGTGAATACACTGCCGGTAAAAAGAAAGGCTACTTCAAAATTGATTTTCCTGAAAAGAAATACCAGGTATTTAGCCAGCCGGGCTATCCCTACACATTTGAGTACCCGGTATATGCCAATGTAATAAAGGACACTACTTTCTTTGATGACAGGGCCGGCGACTGGTGGATCAATATTGATATTCCCCGCTTCAACGGGCGGATACATATAAGCTACAAAGCCATCAGCGCACAAAACCAGTTTGACTCACTGGTGAACGATGCTTACAAAATGGCAACCAAACAGCATATCAATATTTCTACGGGGATTACCGACAGTACAATACATACAGCAAATGGAGTTGGCGGACTGTATTATGACCTCGGCGGCAATACCGCAACCGCCAACCAGTTTTTCCTGACGGACAGCACCCGCCACTTCCTCCGCGGGGCTTTATACTTTGATGCCGCCCCCAATGCCGACTCACTCAGTATTGTAAATGATTTCCTGAAAAAAGACCTGCAGCACCTTATCAATACAATGCAGTGGTCTGAAAGGGCTCATTCAGAGAAATAAAAGACCCCGGCACAACAGCCGGGGTCAGAGGATAAGGTTCATTTCTCTTTTATAATTCCTTGCTTTCTGTCTTCTTAACGTCTTTTTTAGCTGGCTTTTCAATCAGTACTTCTTCTTCAGGCATCCGGCCACGGCTGAAATATTCCTTTCTGATTTTCTTTTTCTTTACTGTTTTAACTGCACTGCTTTCTTTGGCGGGCTCTGTTTTTACTGCAGGTTCTTCAGAAAGATTCTTCTTCGCCGTCACCATTTTATCTTCTTCAGCTATTGGTGCGATGATGACCAGTTCCTGCTCTTTTGGAGAAACTTTTTTCTTCTTTGTCACCAGCTTTGTTTTTACACCAGCTTTTTTCTCCGGCTCAGCCACCGGTTCATTTTTGGCTGCAACTTCTGCCGGCGCCATTGCTTTCCTTTCTGCATACATTTCTTTGAATTCTTTTTTGTTATGCGTTTGCTTGTAGTCCACAAACCCATAAATGCTGGCGCCTATCATTAACGTGGCGCCGACGTACAACATTGATTTCATGACTTTTGATTTTTAAACGTTTAAAAAAAGTGGTGATTTGTCTTGTTATATGGTAAATGATTTAAGGTAGTTTTTGCTCTGCCGCCAGATGATCCACTCCGCAAACAGCATATTACCGATTACACTTATCCAGAGCGACAGCTCATAGTTTTCCAGGTGGCCCCAGCCGAGCATATAAAATACAATGTGATATACACGGAAGGTAACGGCGGTCATGGCCATGGAATAGCTGCGCATCATCCACACTTTGTGGGCTATAATATTTCTTTTGAGAATGGTACTGAACCCGTACAGCGTAGTTATAAACCACCAGCCTGCCATGAACATGAACAGGGCTCTTTCCCAGAAACTTCCTTTTGCAAAGAATGACATATAAAGACCGGTAGGTGCCCCGAGAAACAGAACGACGAAAACATAAATCTTACCTGAAATGCGGTGGATAGCTTTTGTCTTTTTCAGGATATATCTTGAGAACTGGATAAGGGCCGTGCCGATGCAGAGGGCGCCGGCAGCTATATGGATATAGAAACAGGTATTATAGAAGTTGCTTTTGAAAAGCAGTTCCCTTTCCTCTATAAAAGAAAAATTCTTTTCAAATGTGAAGTAAGGAAGGGTATTGTAAATAAGAAGAAGGCTAAAGACTGCCACCGGTACCCAGAACAGCATCCGGAAGAAAACCTTCGAAGATTTTTGGAGAGTGGTGATTCTTGTGTTGTGCATACAGCCGGTTGTGATAGTTGGGAGATGCCGCCGCCAAAAGCTATCCATAACGGGATGTTGTTACAAATTTGTTAAAGGAATTTGATGAGTTATCTTTGACCGATGATAGTAATTGACAATATATTGATCAGCGATGATGTGGTGGAGAAACAGTTTGTCTGCGACCTGAACAAATGCAAGGGTGGTTGCTGTGCCGAGGGAGATGCCGGTGCGCCCCTGGAAGAAGGAGAACTGGATATTGTACTGGAGATGTATGAAAAAATAAAGCCCTATCTCACCGAAGCTGGTATTGCCGAAGTGGAAAAAAAGGGCAAGTATGTATATCATAAAGAATTTGGCTGGGTAACACCCACTCTTGGGAATGACAAGGGGCTCTGTGTGTACGGAACAAGAGATGAGAAGGGAATCATAAAATGTGCTTTTGAGCAGGCATTTTATGACGGGGTGATACCGTGGAAGAAACCCATCAGTTGTCATTTGTTCCCCATCATTGCCGAAAAAGGAAAGAAAGGGAATCATGAAAGAATGAATTATGAACCCCGGGAAAAATTGTGTAACCCGGCTTGTGTGCTGGGAAAAAAGCTGCAGGTGCCCACCTACGAGTTTCTCAAAGAACCGTTAATAAGAAAATACGGAGAAGACTTTTATTATGCATTGGACAAAGTGGCGAAGATGCAGGCAAATAAAAAAGATCCCGATCATCAGCTGGAAAAAATAAAATGAAAGAGACCGCATCCGATTTTATTGCCAAAAGTACCGTGAAAGCCGCCGACAAAGAGCATCGCCGGAAAATCAATTTCAATATTGGTAAGTATAACGCCGTAGTGCCGAAGGGCAAAGAACAATTTGCCGATGTACACCTGGCAAGGGAGAGGGCTAAGAACATCAAATGGAAAGCGATTGAAACATTAGATAAACAACTCGAGATTTTTGAAGCCAATATTATTAAACGGGGTGCAAAGGTTATATGGGCCGAAGATGCACAGCAGGCATTAGATGCAATTAAAAAGATTTGCGGGGAAAAGAACTGTAAGACACTGGTGAAAAGCAAAAGCATGGTGACAGAGGAAATTCACCTTAATGATTTCTTAGAAAAGAACGGCATTGAAAGCGTGGAGACGGATTTGGGTGAATATATCCAGCAACTGGATGGTGAACCGCCTTATCATATTGTTACACCGGCCATGCACAAGAGCAAGGAAGATGTGGCCAGGCTCTTTGCCGAAAAACTCGGCACCGATCCCCAAGCCACTCCTGAGCAACTGACATTAACAGCCAGAAAAGTGCTGCGGGAAAAATATGTACAGGCGGAAGTGGGACTTACCGGCGCCAATTTCCTCATTGCAGACATAGGCGGAATAGCGGTTACAGAAAATGAAGGCAACGCAAGGCTCAGCTGCTCCATGCCCAAAACACATATTGTGATTGCAGGGATTGAGAAAATGATCCCTTCTATGACAGACCTTGGCTTGTTCTGGCCGCTGCTCGCCACATTCGGCACCGGGCAAAAGGTGACAGTGTACAATACCATCATAACAGGGCCCAGGCAACTGAAAGAAACAGACGGGCCGGGGGATATGTATGTGATACTGCTGGATAATGGCCGTACCAATATACTTGCCAATGAAAAGCAGCGGGAAAGTTTATACTGCATTCGCTGCGGGGCCTGCCTGAATGCCTGTCCGGTGTATAAAAATATCGGCGGGCATACTTATGCCTCGGCTTATAGTGGCCCTATTGGTTCGGTCATCACCCCGCATTTAAAAGATATGGGGGAGTGGAAGCACCTGAGCTATGCATCTTCACTCTGCGGTAACTGCACAGAAGTATGTGCCGTGAAGATCAACCTGCATGAACTGCTCCTGGAAAACCGCTATGAAGCGGTGGAAGAAGGTCATAGCCGGTTTGCTGAAAAAATAGCCTGGAAGATGTGGAAGCAGGGAATGCTGCGCCGCAAATGGATGAATATGGCGGGCGGCAGCACCAAAAGCTGGATTGTAAACAAATTGGTGAAAGGCTGGTCGGTACAGCGGGGTAAAATGGAGTTTCCGAAGAAATCATTTAACCAGCTATGGAAAGAGAAGTACGGAGGCAGATAATTATCTTCATGGTGTGGTTATTTTTACTCAAAGCATAACACCCCGCCTCCGCTATATCTGCGATTTTATTGGAACGCAACTGACCGGCCAGCCGGCAAAGCTTACTGATAAACAGGAGGAGTTCATCCATGCAGATGGCCCCGGAATAAACTACAGCCCCGCAAAGCTTACGCAGGATGAAGTATGGATTTCGCCGCACCCCTTATTATTTGAAACAGGCGTCAGGGAACAGGCCACCAGTTGTTTTGAATGGAACCAGCAGAAAGTTTTTTTCAAAACAGAAGGCGATTTCCCTTTCGACCTTTTTGCCGCAATATTTTATTTACTCAGCCGCTACGAAGAGTACCTGCCTCATAAAAAAGATATGTATGGTCGCTATGCCCATGAAAACTCCCTGGCATACAGGGAGGACTTCCTCAGCCAGCCACTTGTGAACCTCTGGCTGCAGGAATTTATGAAAGTGCTTGCTCATAAGTTTTCCGGCATTGAATTTCATAAGAAAAACTTCAGTTTTGAACCAACTTATGATATAGATGAAGCTTTTTGTTACCGGCACAAAGCCTGGTGGAGAACACTGGGCGGGTATGCCCGGTCAGTTAGCAGAGGACAATGGCAGGAAGTAAAACAGCGGCGAAATGTATTAAAAAGGAAACAGCAGGATCCGTACGATTCTTTTGACTGGATAAAAGAGCTGCACTCTGTGCATCACTATCTTGATGCGTATATTTTTTTTCTGGTGGCTGAAAAAACCGGCCGGTATGACAAGAATATTTTCCCTTTTAAAGAGCCGATGAGGGAAATCATTGAAAAATTTTCCGGGGGAAGCCCTCTTCTGAAAAACGCAGGGTCAGAACAACATTTCTATGTCGGTGTTCATCCATCATGGCAAAGCGGGGATAATCCGCGGCTGTTAAAAAAAGAGATTGACACAATATTTGAACTGTCCGAAAACGCCTTTTTTGGATCCCGCCAGCATTTTATCCGGTTCACCTTTCCGGAAACTTTCCGGCAATTATCAGAAGCCGGCATTCTCGATGATTATTCAATGGGCTATGGCAGCATTAACGGGTTCAGGGCTTCCGTAGCTTCTGATTTTTACTGGTACGATCTCAAAAGTGAAAAAAAGTCAAACCTCCGGCTGCATCCTTTTTGCTACATGGATGCCAACTCTTTTTTTGAGCAGAAATATTCACCACAGCAGGCGCTTGAAGAAATGCTTGGGTATTTCAATACTATCAAATCAGTGAATGGGACTATGATCACTATCTGGCACAATTCATTTTTGGGTACACATAGCAGGTTTACAGGATGGAGAGAAGTGTACAGAGAGTTTGTGAGAAAGATATATTATCAAATACCTTTTGTAAATGCACAAATTGATAATGAAGGAATGGATAAAATACATTTCCCGCATTAAATCCCCTCTGTCTCCGGTTGCTCAGGCGGGGGCACCGCTTTAAATGCCTTGTTCACCAGGTAAACCCCTGCTAATGTAACAGCCCCGCCAATAATGATATAAAGGGTTATTCTTTCTTCGAATATGATCCAACCGCACAGAACTGCCACTATAGGGTTGATATAAGCATAAATGGAAGCCTGTTCGGTAGGCAGGTTTTGCAGCGCATACAAATAGCAGATGAATGCAATGAGCGATCCGAATACGATCAGGTAAGCAATGGAAGCCCATGACTGCCAGGGAATGGCGGATAATTGTATTGCTGTACCGTTGGCATGCGTAAAGGAGAACAGGCAGACACCTGATATAACCATCTGCAAACCAAGACTGAAATAAGGATTAAAATTCACCGCCTGTTTTTTGGTGTACAAAGTGGCAAAGGCCCATGTCCAGGTGGCGATGAGGGAAAGAATGATCCCTTTCATGAAATCGGGATTCAGGAAACCATTCCAATGGTCATAAAAAATAACACAGACACCGCTGAATCCCAGCAGCAAACCCATGATGGCCTTCTGTGGTAATTTTTCTTTCGATATGAACAGGCCGATCACAACCAGCCAAAGCGGGAAAATGGCACCCATGATGGAGCCCAATCCGGCTGAAATATATTTTACACCCCATGTGCTGAGGCCATTGCTCAAAATGAAATTGAGCAAACTCAGTACCAGCACCGGTATCCATTCTTTTCCTTTTGGAAGCGGTATCCGCCTGTACAGGAAGAAACCAACATACAATAGGCCTGCGATCAGTTGCCTTATACCTGCCAGTTGCAGGGCTGGCATATGCCTTACCCCTTCTTTGGAAGCAATCCAGGTGGTGCCCCAGAAAAAACAAACAAGCGCCAGGGCAAATAATGCTTTTGCCCGGGTGCCTTTTTTGCGGATGGTAAGCGGGTTGAATGCCGACAATTTCTTTAAATAATCAGCAGAAGTATTGAGAATGGTTTTATGAAAATCAAAGATGTTCATCAGTGCTTAAAATGGCGCATACCGGTAATCACCATCGCCAGGTTATTTGCTTTGCAGTATCCGGTGGAATCATTATCCCGGATGGAACCTCCGGGCTGAATGAATGCAGTAAGACCGGCTTCATGCCCCATCTTCACGCAATCATTAAAAGGGAAAAATGCATCACTGGCCATTACAGCGCCAGTCAAATCAAAATTGAATTGCCGGGCTTTTTCAATTGCCTGTCTCAGCGAATCAATACGGCTGGTTTGTCCGCAGCCCTTGCCGATAAGCTGTTTGTTTTTTACCAGTGCAATGGCATTCGATTTCAAATGCTTGCACACCAGGTTCGCAAAAGTCAGGTCTTCCTTTTCTGAAGCCGTTGTCTCCCTTCCTCCGGCTTCTTTCCATTCAGCGTAATTACCTTCATCCGTTCCCTGTATCAGCACACCATTCAGGAGTGACCGGTACATTTCAGACCTCTGACCTCTGACCTCTGTCTTCATTTCTAAGAGTATCCTGTTCTTCTTCGATTTCAGCACCGTCAACGCATCCACGTCAAAAGAAGGGGCTATCAATACTTCAAAGAATATTTCATTGATGGCATCAGCAGTGGCTTTGTCAATTGTGCCGTTACACACCAGCACCCCGCCAAAGGCACTTTCGGGGTCACCTGCCAATGCAGCATCCCAACTTTCTTTCACAGTTGTACGCTCAGCAATGCCGCATACATTTGTGTGTTTTATGATAGCGAACCACACCGGGTTGTGAGAGATTGAAGCCCCTCTTGTGGCGGGGTTTGGGGAGGCCTC
>JBQTHS010000155.1:0-25036 GCA_052389635.1 Bacteroidota bacterium
TCGGTACAGCCCATTTCAATCATCTTCTCCATACGGGCAAGCGATTCATTGTAAATAGTAATACGCACTGTTGTCTTTGCATTCTGTTCGCTGAAAGTATAGTCCCAATCAGAACCCGGCAATTGCAGGTTTTCATTTTCGTCTGCAAATGCATTGAACATTTTGAAATTGGTTTTCGGGCTGATGGAAGTGTATTTCTGAACCGCCCAACGTTCATGCCCTTCCGGACTTACCATAGCATAAAATCTACGACCGCCAACTTTAAAATCCATAAATTTTGTTTTGGATACAAAGGGTTTAGGTGCCACCCATTGGTAAAGGAGTTCTGCTTTGGTAAATGCATCCCAAACCAGTGAAAGCTCAGCATCAAATTCCCTTGTTATGAATACCGTTTTCGCTGCTTTGTCAACGGTAAAATCGAATAGCAAATTGGTTGTCATTTTTTTTGTTTTTTAAGTGTTGCTAATACATTGTCGAGTTGTTTGAACTTGGTTTCCCAGATTTTTCGGAATTGGCTTATCCATTTATCGACCTCTTTCATTTTTTCAATTTCAAGTGAATAATAAATTTCCCTGCCTTTGTATTCCTGTTTTACCAATTCACATTCTGTGAGTATGCGCAGGTGTTTAGAAACAGATTGCCGGGTAGTGTGGAAGTTGTCAGCAATGGCATTCGGTGTCATTGCCTGCAATGCAATTAATGTAATAATGGCTCGCCTTGTCGGGTCGGCAATTGCCTGGAAAATGTCCCGTCTCATAACGTTTAAATTTTGTTTGAGCAACTAATCGGTTGCAAATATATGTGCAACTATCCGGTTTCGCAAATTTATTTTTGAAAAAGAAAATATGAGGAAGTAAGGGGGGTAATTCACTCCGTTGAAATATAATGGGAAAGAAAAGGTGCGAAATCGCACGATTATCAATGCGTTGCGCGTGAATGGATGTTTTGTGAGATAAAACACTCAGGTAAATTCGCTACCATTATACCTCTATTTGCCGCTCGATTTGCGGGTGCGGTCCTCTAATAAAGTAAGCCTACCCTCCAGATCTATCAATCTATTGTACATTTCTGCAGGCGGGCGCATCTGGCGGCTGATAAAACCGGTGGCGTACCATATTTCAATAATATCCTGGGGATCTACCACAATGGGCGGGAATAGATCCCTGTCTTTGTAGTTGTCTGATTTGAGAATAAACTTGCCATCTGTTTTGAGGCGGTTGAGCACTCTCTTTACCACCAGGCCATCGTTTTTTGTGACTACAACATGCACGCGATCATCTCTTACAATGCTTAACTGCTCTACGTTTGAGCCGATTACAAGATCTCCGGAATTGAGTGTCGGATACATACTTAAACCCTCGACCTCGAAGAGCCGGAAGCTGCCGTTATTTAAGCCTGGCAACCGGTACGCCGGTAGTGATTGAATAAACTCCGGATCTGCGTAACCATTTAAATACCCTGCCCGGGCTTTTACTGGCACCAGGATGACGTTCTCATTACCATGGGTATCTACAGTAATTACCTGTGGCATCCTATTTATATAACCAAATGGTACTGTTGGTTCATTTGCAACTGTTAAAATATCTGGATCGAGCCCTTTATTAAGGCTTAGGTGTACACTTGGATGGACATTTAGGTGTACATTTTTCCGTTTTTTACTCTCCCCATCAACAGAAATTAGATGCACATTCTTAGTTAGATCAATCTCAACAAGTTCAGATAATCCAACTTTAAAATAATCCGAAATTTTGAGAAGGTCTAAAAACGAGGGGTAGCTCTTCCCTTTTTCGTATTGATTCCACACTGTACGCCCAAACCCAATACTGTCAGGGATTTCATTCTGTTTGAGTTTATGAAAGTTCCTTAAAAACTCAATATTTTTCGAGAAGAAGTTCACGAAATTAACAGTTGTGGATAAATGATTAAGTAAAATAATTTGACAGTGTCATTTTAAATTACTTAATTTGTGTCTCTATAAGCGACAAATAAAGGTATGCAAAAAAACATGGTAAAGACAAATAAAAGAAGTTCGGAAATAGCGACAAGGGTAAATCGCACCGCTGTAATAGCAGGGGTTTCGCGACGCACTGTTTACCGTATAATAAAAGGAGCGGAGGCGGATAAAGAAACAGCAGACCGTGTATTAGCTATCTACATGCAATTATCAGAAGGCGAAACCTTGCTTATAAAGGCCGTAAAAAAAGTAGTTCCATTCTAAACACATCCACTTATGAAGTACTGTACTCACCAGGACGAACGGCTCATATTCCTCACTATTAAAGAATGTGTTGATGCGGGCGTCAACCAACATACCATTATTCGAGCTACGTATAGAAAGAGTAAATCCTGGGTGATAATTAAAGACCCTGATGACGCAAGGGTAACACTGGTGTGTTATGACAGGCTCAGTGAAGATAAAAAAGAACTGATCCGTACCAGGTGGGGCAATCCAGCAGACCTGATCGCCAGGGACCCTATCCGCAAAATGTTTATCAAGAATAACGAGGTACTTCAAAAACTCCTTGCTCACCGGTACGGCCCGGAACAGAAGGCACTACCCATCCAGCGCATCAAACAATACAGCAGGGCCTGCGATATACTGGATACAATCCTGCGCATTGATGAAAGCCGCAACCGGCTGATAAAAGATATGGGCATTACAGTACCCGAGTTCTATGATCACCTGCGGGAGATCATCATCGAAGAACAGAGGAACGGCGAGAAAGATAAGCATGAAGGGTACAACCAGCTCTATGCCCGCTTCCCATTCCATTACGTATCGCTGCGTGAGAAAGTGAAAGAATACAAAGGCTATGGCTATGGCTGTATCATCGACAAAGCATACGGTAATACCTGCGCGCTGAAGGTGAAGACGGATGACGCAAAGGACTTCCTGATAGAGCTGATGAAAAACCCGGTGCAGCACAATGATGTGATGGTGACGATGATCTATAACATAGAAGCTGAGAAGAACGGATGGAAAACCATTACCCCGCCCACGGTGCAGAACTGGCGCAATCAATATGCCGCGGAGATCACCCCGTTCCGCGAAGGGAATGCCGCCTTTAACGAGAAGTTTATCCGCCAGGTGAAAGGGATGCGGCCATCAGCTCCCCTGTACCTGGTGGAGCATGATGACAACAACCTGGACTTCCTTTTCCAGAGCGAGGATGGCAAGGACCAGTATGAGCGCTACGTGGCGATAGTGGTTATCGACAGCCACTGCGACCTGGTACTCGGTAAATCGGTGATACATGGCGACAACCCTGATAACTGGCAGGTACACCACGCTTACCTGGATGCGATGTACTACATCCGCAGCCTCACCGGTGACTGGTACCTGCCGCACGAACTGAAGGCCGACCAGTGGGCTAAGAAGAAGCTCTTCCCCCTTTACCATAAGATATCCAAGTTCGTCCCCCCGTCGCACGGCAATAAGCACCGCGGGTACATAGAGCAGTTCTTCAGCAAGCCGATATGGAAGAACGCACAGAAGCTGGTGAGCCAGAATAACTGGAACGGCAATAACATGACGGCCAAGTTTCGCGGGTTTAACCCTGATATGCTGGAGCGTAGTTTTAAAGAGAAGAGCCGGCCTGAAGTGGGCGAACAGGCGGAGCTGCAGATTGAGCAGTTCTTTTACCTGCTGCGGAACATGAGCGACTTTAAGCGGCAGGACATGAAAGCCCCCAGCAAACAAGAAAAGTGGCTGGCATCGTGGAACGCGATGAAAGCCGAAGACAAGATCCTGCTCACCGACGAACAGTTCCTGCTAACGTTCGGCATTACACACAGCCCGAAACATACCGATACCATCCGCATTACCAACCGCGGCGTGGAGCCACAGATCGGCGGCACCAAATACAGCTACGACCTGCCAGAGCCCTGGATGTACAACAAACTGCGTGGAGCGGATGTGCAGGTGATCTACGACCCTTACGACATGAGCCGCGTGCTGATCACAAACAACCAGGACATCCGGTTCATTGCCAGGGAAGCGCTACTGCTTCCGCGTGCACTGAAGGACCAGTACACCGGCAGCAGGACATTCCTGAACGCACTGCTATCTGAGAAGAAGGACCAGGTGAAGGAAGTGATGGAAAGATCTGCGCAACGCAAGATATCGGGCGGCAAACATGCGGAGGCGATGCTGAAGAGCGGGGCCATACTACCGAAGGAGATCCGCAACAGGGCCGAGCAGAAGGTAATAGAGAAGTTTGAGGAAGAGCGGGAGCAGTACCTGGAGGAGAATCATGATTTTCAAAAATATTTATAGGGTTCAATTATCCACAACCAAAAATCAAACACAACATGGCAAAGTATCCCGGCTGGCGCAATTTCCCGACCATTCAATTCAGAGAGATCATCGCTGAACTGGAGAGTGCAAAGGATGAACAAAAAGCACTGATGCTGATCGCAGACACCGGCCTTGGTAAAACCAATGCGATCAAAACTTTCCAGGCGAAGGGTGGCAAACATACCTATGTATTCACGCTTGGCGACAGCTACAACCTGCTGACGCTGCTGAATGAAGTGCTTTCGGTATTTGGGCTGAATGTACACCGGTGGAAGAATGCGAAAAACGCATCGCTGAAAAAGATATCGCAGCGGCTTAATGAGATTGCGGACCAAGGAGGTAAACCCGTCTTCATACTTGATGAGGCGGAGAATGCCAGGATACCCGTACTAAAGGCAGTGAAGGAGCTATACGACGCCATTGTAGGCAAGTGCGGCCTGGTGCTGATCGGCACTGATCAACTGATCAATCAACTGAATAAAAAAGCACACGGCCAGAGCGTGCCACAGCTTCGCCGCCGGTTTAAGGCTGGTACCAGGTTTATTACCGACTTCAACAAAGACAAGGATATGAAGCCATTCTTTGACGCTTACCTGCCCGGGGAGGAAGATCTGAAGGATCTGCTGGTTCAACTATGCGACAACTACGGTGAGCTGCACGACTACTTGGATCCGTTCCTTCGGCATTGCGACCGCAAGAATATGAAGCCGACAGAGGAGGCCCTCAGGCTGTACCACAAAATTCCTAAAACCAAAACCAGATAAACATGAAGCTATTCATCACCATTACCATGCTGCTCTGGCTGCTGAGCGCCTGCACCCGGAGAGTACTGGTAACATTAACCCACCCGCACGTAGTTATGATCGTGGACACGATAGAGGACCATGTGCGCTACCATATTAAACCAACGGGCAGACCTCGCAGTAGCCTCAGAAATGGCCTGCGGCCTGGCGACAGCCTGAAAGTGCTAAAAGAGTATTTCATCAGAGTAAAACCAAAAAACCATGTATACCTACGACAAAAACATTGAGCAAAAAGTACTCGACCTGATCGGGATCGGCGAGGCCGGGTACAGCGAGCTGGTATTTGAATCGGGTATTCAATACCTGCGATCCACCTCGCCGGATTACCCGCAGGTGGTGAGCCAGATAGCCAGGAGTGAAGTATTCTGGAACTGGTGGCGGAGCCACTGGCAGCGCCGGGATGAGCAGTTCCTGGAGGAGTGTGAGAGCTGGGTGAGCACCCCAGAGAAATACCTGCAGGTGTACAAGAACATGAACGACGGGAGGACACTGCAGAGCGCCATCTACCTGAACGGGCAAGTGCTGCAGGAAGCCTATGCCGAAATGATAGGAAAGATCACCAAACAACAAACTGAAGCAGCATGACCAGACAGCATGAAATAGATAGGGTGCCAGGTCTTCGGGAAATACTGAGTAAATGCCAGCAGGATATTGAGCAGCTGACCAACATCCCGGTAACGGTTTTCTATCGGATAAAGTTCCATCACTTATCCACATCCGATCTCACCCGTATAATCTGTGAGGTGTGTGAAGTATCCTGGCAGCATATACTATCTGACAGCCGCAAATCACATTACGTTATAGCCAGGCAGATATATTGCTATTTGGCATATACGATTCAGAAGAAAAGCCTGGCTTTAATTGGGAAAATATTGGGGAGGGATCATTCTACAGTCATTGCAGCACGGGACAAGGTTATCACGATGAAAGATGTTGGCGATGAATTATACATGATACCGCTGCTCGAAATTGAAAGAAGAATCGACGAGATAATGATCAACGGAACAACAGCAGAAACAACTGATATAAACCAGGCATGAAGTTAAAACTGAAGCACGATGAGTTTATAGCCCTTCATGATATGTTCAGGGATATCAGCCATAAGTATGGAGCACAGGACTTTTGGGATAAACTTTTGCATGTTATCAGCACCAATATCTTCTTAAAAATGTATAAAATGGCCGTTTATAAAAAACCGAAGTACATAGTAAAATTATCAGAAGAAGAAGCCATAGCCTTCTGGATACTTACCAATGACCACAAACTTGGCGATAGCACATTTGTGGGGAACCTCCTGAATACAATAAATTATTCAATACACCAAACTTATACCGTATGACAAAATCACTATTCCCAAATTATGCCGGACTTATAAGCAAGGCAATCGCCAAAGCTGACACAACCGAAGAGCAACTGGCGGCGGTAATACTGATCGATCACCTGGAGGAGGATTACATGTATATGCACGTGCGCGGAAAGGAGGACCGGATCCAGGAGTTGAGGGTGCAGCTGCAGGAGAAAAGGGATGAAATGACCAGGCAGGAGAACCCCGTGATAACCCGGTGCGGCACTATTCATCATCATACCCGACAGCCATGATAATAACGATCCTTTTATCCTGCGCAATTCTTTGGATGCTGGGAAGCGCCTGCTTTTTCATCATCAACCAAACTCGCCTGGAGAGGGAACAATTACGCAAGCGCCCAAAACCTGAAACAACATTGCAAACATAATAAATCAAAGAAAAATGGCAACAAGAGTATCTAAAAAAGTAATCAGTTCTGCCACCAGGGAAGAGGCAGAAGATGCGATGGTGATCGTAGCCGGCTGCAACAGCAAACTCAAAAAGATAGAGGCAGAAATGGAACTAAAAAAGCAGCGGATCGAAGAGCAGTACCGGGAACAGATCCAAAGCCTGAATGATGAAATGGCCGTTCCAAAAGAAACCCTGGAAGTGTGGGCGAAAAAAGATGCAGCCAACTGGGAAGGGAAGTCATGCGACCTGGCGCATGGCACCGTAGGCTTCCGGACCAACCCGCCAAAGCTGGAAAAGAAAAAAGGCTTTACCTGGGATGCCATTACAGAACTGCTGAAAAAGCACTTCCCTGACCTGGTGCGCACAAAAGAAGAGCCAATGAAGGAAAGCATAATTGCCATGCGAAATGAAAAGGAATTCAACAAGGTAGCCGAGAAATGTTTCCTGACTGTAACGCAGGACGAAACCTTCTTCATTAAAACCAAAGAAGAGGAACTCGCCACCGCATAAGGAACTGAGGTCTCTGTTTCAACAGTAGCCAATAAGTGGATAAGCACATACAGCGCCCTGTTTCAACAGGGGGCTTTTTAAAAGGAATTCATAACCATAAAATAAACAACATGCAAACACTGCAGATTTCAAAAGAGAGTGCGCTGAAGACCCATAGCGCGGGTTCTCCGGATACAAAGAAGACCCTGGAGAATTTACTGGGCGCTGAGCATTTCCGGCCACAGAATATTATGGACCGCGTAAAAACCTGGGAGGACGCTTGCCATGTGGTAGGGCTGGCACAGCACCAGGAAGAAGACAGACTCAGTAAGCACAACAAAAGCGAGCTGGCGTACGCCAAACTTTGCACCATTGCGAAAGCATTGAATGAGGGATGGGAGCCTGACTGGACTAAACCCAGCCAATACAAATACTACCCGTGGTTTGAGCTTTCCTCCGGGTCCGGTCTGTCGTACGACGACTTCGATTATCTGAGCTCGTATTCGGTTGTCGGCTCTCGCCTTTGCTTTAAAAGCAGGGAACTGACCGAATATGCAGCTAAGCAATTCATCAGTATTTACCAGGAATTCTTCATCATCTAAAACACTCCCGTGGATCGGGAACCAACTGAAATGAAAACATCGATCAGAACATTTGAAGCGGCCTGCAAGTACCTAAAACTTGATGCAGCCAAAGTGCTACCAACTGTTACAGGGATGCCCAGGCATCACCGGGAGGCTATTACGGCGCACTCCAAACTCGTGATCATCGCAGAGGCTTTGAATAAAGAGGCCAATGGTGGGAAGACATGGAAGCCTGACTGGAGGACCGGTAAGTGGGACAAATACTACCCCTGGTTTGATCTTTCCTCCGGGTCCGGTCTGTCGTACGACGTCTGCGATGGTATGATCTCGTATTCGCATGTCGGCTCTCGCCTTTGCTATTTCAGCAGAGAGGTTGCTGAATACGCAGGTAAAAGATTTATCAAGCTATACAAAGACTATTTCCTGCTGAAATAGCAGGGACGGGTGGTGCTCCGTAGAGCGGCTTTCCTCCGGGTCCGGTCTGTCGTACAACGACTACGATAATCAGAACTCGAATTCGAATGTCAGCTCTCACCTATGCTGAGTAAACAATGTAAACGGAGCAGACCCTGCCTCATGGCAAAAAATGATACACTAATAAGGCTGATTGGTACTGAATGGGAAGATCAGCTTTAAAAGCAAAGGATGTGAAACGGGTAAGCCAATTATATCAACAAATATACAGCCTGGAGAATCTCCGCCTGGCGGACACTAAAGCCAGGAAGGGAAAGCTATGGCAATATGGAGTCAGCAGGCTGCCATACTACCCGGACCGGATTACACATCATGCAGTGATGAATATCCTAAAGCCTGTTTTTGTTTCTGTGTTTACCCGTGACACCTACAGCTGTATTGAAGGCCGGGGGATCCATGCGGCAGCCAGGGCTGTTAGAAAGGCGCTACGCGATGCGCCTGGAACGCAGTACTGCTTAAAGATGGATGTAAAGAAATTCTACCCGAGCATTGATCATGAGGTGATGAAAGGGTTGCTTCGCCGCAAGTTTAAAGACACCAAACTCCAGTGGCTGCTGGATGAAATAATTGACAGTGCGCCAGGCCTGCCCATTGGCAACTATCTCAGCCAGTATCTCGCAAACTTTTACCTCACCTATTTTGATCACTGGATTAAGGAACAAAAGAGGGTTCGGTATTATTTCCGGTATGCCGATGACTTAGTGATACTGGCATCCGGTAAGCAGGAGCTTCACGGGCTTTTCAAAAGCATCCAGCAGTACCTGTTGGAGCACCTGAAACTGGAGGTAAAACCGGACTGGCAAATATTTCCGGTATCGGCACGCGGTATTGATTTTGTGGGGTACCGGTTCTACCACACGCATGTCCGCCTGAGGAAAACCATCAAACAAAACTTTGCCCGGATGCTGGCCACCAGGCCAAACTATGGGTCCATCATGTCTTACCTCGGATGGACCGGGCATTGCAATGCCAACCATTTAACCAAAACCTTATTGCATGACCTCTTTTTCACAACTCAACATCAAGCCACCGGCTATGACATTCACCGGGGACAAGATCAAGCTGAACAGGATACTCAACCAGTCCATCACGGTTCAGTGTTACAAAATAGAACAGTCAAAGTTTCCGGAGAAAGGCAACGGCAAAAGATTAACGCTGCAGATCCTGTTAAATGGAACGCAGCACATTCTGTTCAGCGGATCGGTAACGTTGATGGAAATGATAGAACAGGTACCGAAAGACAAATTCCCGGTGATCACCACAATTAAAATGGAGAACGACCGGCCAGTATTCACCTAACCTTAAAAACAAAGTTTATGAACACAATTCAAACTGACAAAGACAAGGCGATTAACATCATGGACAGGGTAAAATCATTTGAGGATGCCTGTTCTGTACTGAATGTTCGCGCAGCGGACGTGATCAATGGAAGCGAAGACGCTGATGAGGCCGCATACAAAAAACTGAAGAGTATTGCTAAAGCATTGAATGAGGGATGGGTGCCCGACTGGACTAACAACAGACAATACAAATACTTCCCCTGGTTTGACCTTTCCTCCGGGTCCGGTCTGTCGTACGACGTCTTCGCTGGTCGGGTCTCGTATTCGAGTGTCGGCTCTCGCCTTTGCTTTAAAAGCAGGGAACTGGCCGACTATGCGGGGAAGCATTTCATAGACCTGTACACAGATTTTTTCATTATCAAATAAAAGTGAAATGACGAATAAGCCATCACACTGCCCGGAATGCGGAGCAGCACTTTCCACTGAAGAGCAGGAGTCGGCAGAATGCTGGAGCTGCGGATGGCCGCAGGGTGTTACACCCCTGGCTGAACTGGGCAATATGCCACCAGGGTTTGACCCGGATAATGGAATAAGTACCCAGGAGTGACACTTTAGTGGCGATTCGATGGGGGGTTTGACCACTTTTTAACCAGTATTATGATAGACCAGGACACCATGAAACAGGCTATGGCACAGGAAATTACGGAACAAAAGACAGGCGAAACAGGTGCGGTTGTCCCATTAAAATCACTGCCAATCGCGACTTTGGCAGAAAGTACCCAATCAGTTGACAATCATAGCCGAACTGTCCTAAAAAACCCCCGAAATGGCATTAAGGGGAAGAAGATAGGACTGAAGCAACTGAGCCAGAAAACCTACAGCAGCGTGCCCAGTCTTCCGGACTCGTTTGTCCGGAGCTTCGGCGACATCGAGGATGCATTCGACTGCATTATATGGGGCGATAGCGGCAATGGTAAGACCAACTTCACGGTCCAGATCATTAAAGAGCTGATAAAATCCATCCGGCAGAAGTGCCTTTATATATCCTATGAGGAAGGGCATACAAAGACGCTGCAGAAAACAATGATCGAGCGGCATGATATGCTGAACGAGGTAGGTAACAACCTGGCGATACTTGATCACGCTTCGTTCGAGGACCTGGTGAAACTGATGTCAAAAAGGAAAAGCCCGAAGATCTATGTGATCGACAGCATCCAGGCGAGCGGATTTACCCAGGAGAAGTGCGCCGAGTTGAAAAACAGGTTTGTAATGAGCCGAAAAAAGAAGATCATAATTTATATCAGCTGGGCCGATGGGAAAAACCCCAAAGGCGCCGCGGCATCATCGGTGAAGTACTATGCCCACATAAAGATCCGTGTGGAAGGGTTTATCGCATTTTTCAGGAGTCGGTTTGGCGGAAACAGGAATTATGTGGTGTGGGAAGAAGGCGGGAAAAGGTACTGGGGGCTGAAGGCTTTTAATAAACATAAAAACAGGTAGGATGCAAAAAAGAACTTACCCAGGAGGTAATATTATTTAACCCTAAAACAGTACCCGGTTGAATAAGTATTAATGTCCCCCTCCGGGGTTATTTAAAAATGGAATACACAACATACGATAGTAACAGCATCTGGAATAAGCGGGGCAAGCCAGCTACAGTGCGTATTGATGCAGGCCAACAAGGTAGAATTTGTTTCAGCGTATCGGCTGTGAAGATTATGGGGCTGAAGGAAGGAATGCGCCTTGCCTTCAGAACATATAATCAGGACCGGGGCATAATATACTTCTATGAGCAGGCCACCGGGGTACACCTGAAAAAGATGGGTACAGCAAAATCTGGTATTATGCTGGCACTGTTTTGCAGGCCGCTTGCGGAGCAACTGATGAAGAACCTGGGGTTTAGTACAGACATACACAAGACCATAAGGTTGTATAATGACATGGCGCAGATGCCGGGTACACAGACCCGGGCGTGGATGATATTAAAGTCGAATATTCATAAACCAATAAAGTGGAGGAAAGAGTGATGGCAGGCAACCAGGGGAATAACAGGGTAGTGTGGAAGCCATGGCAATTAAGATATCTGAAAGCCAACTGGAAGGATATGACTGCCCGGCAGCTGAGCGATCATTTAGGAATTAAAAGAACCAAAGTAAGAGAGAAAAAGTATGCGCTCGGACTTTTTGTAATGGAGCTGGAGTATTGGACAAGGGAGCAGGTCCATTTCCTGAAAAGTAATTACAGGAAGATGGGTGATGTGGAACTCGCTGAAATATTCAACAGGAAATGGAAGAAAAGAAAAGGATGGACGCACCAACATATGGAGAAAAAAAGACGGTATCTGAATTTAAAGAGGACGGAAAAGGAGTTACACAGGATCAAACAAAAGAATATCCGGGATGGGCGGTTTGCACTATGTTCAGTAAAAATGTGGATCACCAGAGGCGGGGCAGCTAAGGAAGGGACCATCAGGGTGTGGAAGCATAATAACGGCAGGTTGTTCCAGGTAATAAAAAAGAACGGTACGTGGGTCCACCTTATTCCGGAGGCTTACAGGAAAATACATGGAAGGATACCCAATGGTAAAGTTGTGAGAGCGATGGACGGTGATCCGTTTAACCTTTCGGCTGAAAATCTGAAGGCGATTACAAGAGCCCAGAACGCTTCATTGAACTCACAGAACAGGATGCCGAAAGAATTACGGGAATCGATCAACTTAATAGATCAACTCAAATCAAAAATCACGAAACATGAAAAACAAGCTGTCTGATCTGAATAATCATTTATTCGCTATGCTGGAACGCCTCGGCGACCAGGACCTGAAAGGAGAAGAACTCAAGCAGGAAATAGACCGGGGAAAATCGATGGCTCATATTGCCACCCAGATCGTTCAATCTGCAAAAATTACTGTAGATGCAATGAAGCTGGTAGGTCGCGGTAATGTTGATAAGGATGATATCAAATCACTGCTAATAGACAAATCATAAGCCTAAACCCATGCTCACCCTATTCACCAATATCACCAAAGAGCTTACGGACCTGGAAAAGGACACCCTGGTGCCGCTGATCCTGGAGCAACTGGAATACACATCGGCGGAGCGCTGCTACACCGGGCGGCGGCTTTGCCAGTACCTGAAGGGGCTGAACTTCCCTACCTCCGAAATACGGGTGCGCAAGATGGTGAACTACATACGGGTGACCAATGCGGCGCGGCCCAGGGTGCTGATCGGGAGCGGCAGGGGATATTTCCTTACCAGGGACCTGCGGGAGGTGGATGAGCAGATAGAGAGCCTGGAGGGGCGCATGGACAGTATGAAGGCTGCGATCGACGCAATAAAATCCCAACGATTAAACCTGGCACACAGATGAGAAGGTTCGTTATAACATCGCCAAAGTTCAATGGCCAGGCTGAACTGGTGTACAATGAGCATGACACTCTGTGCATGATAGATTGTACCAAAAGCGACATGAACGAAGCAGTGGTGAGCGCTTTTAAAAAGGCCGTGCCCGCAACCCTGGTACAGCTACAGGCTGGTACCGGGTTTACCGCAGACACAACAGTGGTGGAGAGCGGATTTGTTGTGAGCTTCAAACGCTTTTATGATGATTACCCGCTAAAACGTAACCGCTTCCGTGCTGAGAAGGTGTTTGAAAAGCTGGCGGGCATCCAGCAGGTGCAGGCATATTACAGCCTGAGCCATTATAAGCGGTACCTGCATCGGACAGGCATCTTCGCCATGGGGGCAGACAAATACCTGAGCGACCGGCATTATGAGACCGAATGGAATAAAGTATGAATCATTCACCAAATATACAGGAGGGACCATGAGCGCATTTTATAGTGAGATCTACCATGGATACACGATCACTCTTATCAATAGTGAATGGAGGATCGCAGGGGTGCCCCATGTGCAGTTCTTATCCCTGGCAGCGGCAAAACGATATATTGACAAACTGGAAAGTTAATGGAGATCAAAACGAAATATGACATTAAGCAGCACGTGTACCTGGTGCATGATACGGAGCAGTTGCAGCGTATGGTTACCGGCATACAGGTGATTACCCCCAAGCTGATCTGTTACCAGCTCTCCTGCGGCTCTGAGCAAAGCGATCATTATGAGTACGAGATATCAACGGAAAGAAACGAATCGCTCCCGATCCTTAAAATACAATCGGAATGATACAACCATTAGCAAACAGCGACCAGCTGAAGAAGATCCACGCCGCGCTTCACCGCAGGGGGCTGCTGTGCCGTAAACGGGAAATGGTGAGCGGGTACAGCAGTGGAAGGACCGAAAGCAGCAGGGAGATGTTCCAGGACGAAGCAAAGATGATGCTCGATGAACTGAACGAGGACCTGAAAAACATGCAGAAGGAGAAAGACAGCCGCCAGAAGATGGTGAACCACATAATTGCCATGGCGCATGAAATGGGATGGATAAAACGGGTGATGAAGGCTACCCCAACCGGCCTGAAGCAGGTGAATGATTACCAGGACCTCCACAACTGGGTAGAGAAGTACGGTTACCTTAAAAAAAGCCTTAACAGATATACATACAAGGAATTGCCGATATTAGTAACGGCATTCCAAAACGTGTACAACCACTGGTTGAAAAAGAAACGCTAAATCAAAAACCCTGAACCATGAAACAACTACTTATTATCATACTGACAGCTTTGTTGTCCGGCTGCAGTAATAATAACCCAAAACCACAGGCTGAAAAGGAGTCAGAAAAAAAACTGTCGAAGTGGGAGGGGTATATGAAGGCGTTTAAAGATAGTGTGGACCTAAGCAGTGATATTTATGATCTTGATGCCGCTCACTTTGATACTGCTAATATTTCGACTTCCCCGATTGCTATTACTGAAACCACTATATGGAAGGAAAAAGAATACTTGGGCCTTGAATACGATAACATCAGTGTGCGGTTTAGGAATATTTCAGGCAAAACCATTGAAGCTGTGAAACTTCGATGGTTTTGTGAAGATGCTTTTGGCGAGCCAGTATTTTTATTTTCAAGGCCAACCATTCGTATGTCAATAGGACAAGGCAGGAGTAATGAGCAGCTAAAGCCAGGAGGAATAGGGCAGGTAAGGTGGAGGGGTAATGCTACGGATTTATACAAGGTAGTACGTGCCTGGCCGTATGAAGTTGCGTTTTCTGATGGTATTGTGTGGAAAATATATGAAAAAATGCAGGTGGAATAAGCATCCCGATTCATCGGGGTTCCACTTAACCCAGGCCTCTACGTCGGGGCTTTTCATTGATTTTTATTTAACAGAATGGCCTTTTGTTAGATATTTTTCAATAAAACTCTTAATTTTACTCTTGGATGAACCTCCGTGGCGGTAACATAGCTTTCAAAACATTGTTTGACGAGCCTGCAGAGGCCCCGGTAATCTATCTCTCCAAAATACAGGGCCGCAGCCAGGAGCTGAACCAGCGCCGCAACGAATGCCTTATCGACAGATACTACTTCATTGCCCGATCCAACGGCCCTGAAATGCGTTATGAGGCCACCGTAAAGAGGGTGGCCTCCGAGTTTTTCCTAAGCCCCTACCATGCCAGCAAGATCATTATTAACCACTCCAGGCAACGTACAGAGTTAAAAATGCGGTGGAAGGCCGAACCTATCGAGAAGATAAAGGGTTACCTTTCGAAGAAATGGCCGCACCTGGTGTGGTAGTTGCATTCATGTCCCATTAATTGCTGTCCTCAACAAACGAGCAGGAAAAGTCAATCACCCGCACACGTAACCCGTCATCCCTTTTTTCGGTGCTGGCGCCTGTCCTGATCATTGCATTAACCAGCAGGCCATCTGCATACCATGCCTGAAGCACATCACAAAGCATTTTTTCCAGTTCATAAAACTGTAATGCCGTTTCCCGGTTGGCGCCAGGCGTTATATTGCTGGAGGCGGTAAAGCTGCGGTAAATGAGTTTCAGGCGTACAGTGGCATCACCATGCTGATATCCCTGCATCTGGCCAAAGGCGGTATCAGGGAAGTCGATCAGCACACATGGGTAAGCTATCCGGGGGTTTTCTTCATCGAGCTGGTTCCAGTCCTGGTCGATAAACCGGATATCTGTTACATCCGCCTCTATCTTTTCGATGAGCTTATTGAAGAGAAGCGAGAATTTTGAAGTGAGCGCCATGGTTATGATTTTAAGGTTCTTCCAATATGTATTGCGGCTTTTCTACGAAGTATGCTTTGCAGCACCGGGCTGTACCCGATAAACCGGCGTTGCGGCAGGTTCATTCTTTTCTGGTGAGCTTTTACGGTTCCGCTCCCCACCACTGTTTTTTGTTTTTGCATTCCCCTGACCGTCATGCCCATTTTAACTCGCCGGTGCGCTTTCACATTCACTGTGCCCCTGAACCCGCTGTTATGCGCCCTTGCATAAGGTGCATCCGTTCCAAAGGTGGCGCTCAATGGCCCGGTTGCAATTTTACGGATGCTTCGTTTCAGGTAACCCGTATCAATAAGGATGGCCCGGCCCCTGTTTCTTTTTGTGCCGGGGGACCTTGCTTTCCAGCGCTGGAATGAATTACCGGGCCATCCCTGCCTGGTAAAATTGTCTTTTGTCCAGGCGACAGCTTCTGTTACCAGTATGGCCGGAAGATCCCTGACAGCCTTCTGCAGTTTTTGCTGGAGTATGGGTCCTATATTATTCAGTGTTGCCATTCTTCAGTTTGCTGTTTTCTTTCCATAATTCGAATGCCGTATTTTTCACATCACCTGGCAGGCCGTCATAATAAGGATGCCCTGGTGGGAATGCCACCCCTTTCTTTCCGCTGTTGTATTTGAACATCTCAGGCATCTTTTCAGGCAGGCTGATCTTCTCCATCGGGGTTATCCGCCCGCTATCAAGCTGCTGTACATCGCAGCGGCAGTTCCACCCGTTTGGCGGGAAGTATATATCCCAGAACGGGTCGTCCACCGGCCTTATCACGTCTTCCAGTTCCTGGTGTTCGAGCCTTACACGCTCATCACCGGCAGTATCGTAACGAAGCAGCGGGAACAATTCCTTCTCAGCCTCAAATTGTTTCCAGCGGCTTGCCATTTGCCCAGAGGCGGTGGCAAAATTGTATTCAGCTTTCAGCCACTGGTTCACAAACTCATTGTTGATCTCTGCTGCCGCCTGCCTGAACTGCGAGAAGGTACGAAGCGCTCCCCGGTCATCCAGGAGGGCCTGGCTGATGGATTTTAACTGTGCGTAATTCTTGGCAGATGCAAATTGGTAAACACTCTGTTCCAGGCTGCGCAGCATGTCATGATCAGGAGTATCAAAGTCAATTTTTTCCGGGTCCACACCATAACCTTCCACGACCGCTTTCCAGAACTCGCTTGCAAAAAACATAGCCAGCTGCCTATCAATTTCGGCAGGCATACCCTTGTTCTTCCAGATCCGCTTCACCATATCGGTTAAGAGCTTTTTCAACTCTTCGGTTGTCATCGCTGCAGGAGTAAATGTAGTGGCGCCTTTTGGCAGTAATGACTGGAGCTCTTTAAAGTTGGGACCGGTGAGCCCCGTAATTGCATCGGGCTCAACTACGGGGCTGTTGAAAAAACCGCTTTAAGCTTCTCCCACCAGGTGAGACCTTTTAATGCTGCTTTGATTCCTGGTTTCTCCTTCTTCTTTTTAGCAAGCTTTTTACCGCCGTTATCTTCCGGATCGGTTTCATCGTCTTCTTCTGCAGGGTCGTCTTCTCCGGTGATCGCCATCCTGGCGGCCTCTTTTTCCGCCTTTAGCTGATCATAGTTGTCAGGCTTCGGAACGCCTGAAAGTTCGTAGATATGATCATCACTGACCGGGGTGATCTTATTTACCTGCGTGGCAATATTGAGCTTTGCCTGCACTTCCTGTATATCCACTTCCGCTTCAAATTCGAATTGCCCGGCATCGGTATTATAACCGTAGCCCTTTGCGATGGCAAGGAACTGCTCGCAATTGAGCCAGTCCATTACATCGATCATATCTGCTTTCAGGATTATATCCTGCTGTTTTGAATGCGTTTTACTTTGGGCATACCCGCTGCTCTGGCTGCTGCTGGTGGTCTCTGTTGCGCCCAGTATAAGTACGCTCAGCTCTTCATTACATGCCTGGCGGAACTTATCCTGGAGATCTCCATTACCATTGCTCGTGCTTTTACCATCGATGATATCGATGTTTGCCTCCACGGGGATCATCATCCGGTTGCTTCCCCCGAAGTTGCGCATGGTCTCGTCCAGCTCCAGCTTGGTCTTTGCATCAAAGCCATTGTATTTTCCCACTACGAAGGGCTGGCCGAAGATCTCGATGTACTGGGCCCAGTCGCCCATGTTGGACTTCTTCCAGATGATGTAAGGGCTGCAGCTCATCAGGATGCCGTGATCATCCGACTGACCGACTACCCATATATTCCATATGCCATCATAGCTAAAACCGGTGTAATCACTCTGCTCCTTAGTGATCATCTTCTTCTCGGGCTTAATATGCTTGCGCGGTATGCACTTAAATGTGAACTGGTCGCCAGGGATAAACTCCATGCCGCTGATACCCCAAAACTTACTCCACATCAGCTCTCGCATCATTCTTCGGAATTCACTGCTATCGGTGAGCGCCTGGAACTCTTCCTGCTCTTCCCCGTCTTTTTTAAAGCACACCTTTTTGTTGATGATGGACCCTATCCGTTTTTCAATAATGCCGCTGAGGTGCGCATCGAGGATAACGGTTTTATACACATCGTACAAGCGTGTACGGTTAGGGGATATTACCTTCTCTGCCTGCTGCAGTGCATCCCACCAGGATCCCACATCGCGGGCGCCGGTCCGGTCAACATTGCGCAGTATGATCGGCATATTGTTTATTACAATTGTCCCATCCTGCGGGGGAGTTTCCTTTTTTACTACAGGTGTTTTTCGTGCTGATTTAGCCATCAGTTCAAGTTTATAATTATGGCGCCCAGTTGTATGGGCACGTATAAAATCTCTGTTTCCTTTCCGGGCTTCTGGTCTGCTGTCCACCGGAGCCAGTAATACAGCTCATCAATGAGCTTTTGATCTTTTTCGGTAATGTACCCGGTTTAATAATGATTGGTCCTTTTTTCGTTGCTCATGTACCTGATGGCGGCGCTTTCGTCGCCATCGGTGTCTTCGTCATCATCCACATAGGGCCAGCCATCCGGGTCCACTACCCCTTTCTGTACATCCTTTAACCAGGCGATCGCATCCTCGTAATTGGTACGGGCCAGCTCGACACTCAGGTTCGGGTTTGCCAGCCTGATCATTCTCCAGACGGTGATATCCTTAACTACTGCCAGCAGTTGCGGATCGTTTACAAAACCAGTGGCGTCCGGGTCAAAGAGTTTGGTACGGTTGAACCGGCTGAGATACCCCTTTGCCGTGGCAATGGCTTCCGTTATCGCAATGGGGCAAATGGTATTATCACTTCGACTGATCTCTGTTATGATCTCCGCGTACACGTGTGTTTTTAAATCGGCCTGGACTAAGTAGGGCATATCACTTCTTTTTATGTTTTCTGTTTTCCGGCCGCCTGATACTTTTATCGCTGATCAGCCGGCAGAAGTAAATTCTTTTATCGATCTGCATTTGCAGCTCTTTAATAGCGGCTCTCTTTTGCAGTTCAGTCATGGTCAATATCTTTTTTGGTTTACTGGTCTTTTAAAAACCTTCACACCCCCCACTGTTTCCACGGCTATCTTTTGCTGAATAATATGAACAGCGCCTTCCACGGCATCCGGTCCATCCATTGTCTTGCTGTTGGCGCTTACGCTTTTGAACTGTGCCTCCAGCCGCTGCATGTGCGGGTTTCCCTTTTCCTTTTCATTCAGTATAAGGCAACCCATCCGGTTAAGCGGTTCAAGTGTACCCTCTACCCTGAAGTATTTGTCCGGCTTTTGCCTGGAGTCTGGGCTGATCGGCAGCACGGTATTCGGTTTTTTCCCGGCAGTATGGATCAGCGGGAGAAGTACCTGCTGGTAGAAAGGATCCTGGAGCGTATTGTTCTCTATAAAGAAGTAAGGCTGCGTGGAGGCTCCTACCTCTGTTCTTGCGGCATATAGCCAGTCAATAAAAGTGGCATTGGTTGTTGTATCAACGAATGCTTTAAAGACATAGTATTTGTTATTGAGGTATCCCACGATAACTACAGCCTTACAACTGTTTTGAACTTTTGCTCTTATGCCGGGCCGGTCCTTATTACTGGGAGCAGGATCTGCATACACCACCAGGAAGGGGAACAGCCTCAGGTCAGGGACAGGTCCGTAAACCATTTCCTTGAACACCCTTCCTTCATGCACCGGGTTATTGAAGTATTCCTGCTGCTGGGCGTTGTATGAAATCGTGCCCAGCACCCTGTCGATCATTTCCTCGGTGTTCTTCTGAGGCCAGCTACTGATCCCCAGTTCATCGCGGATGTTGACCACGGATACATAATCTGCGGTCCTTGCTGCCCTTACTACGCAGCAATCTTCTGCAATGATGTTACCAATGAATACGATCAGCAGGGGGTTGCTGATAGACCTGGTTGGGATGGCCGCCCGTTCAATCCACTCCCAGCGCTTATTGATGATATCAATGTTCCTGCAGTCCTCATCGGTGTCGATATCATTGAACACAATGATATCCGGCCTTACATGCTCAAACCTGGTACCCCTGGGGCTTTGGCCGGCGCCCAGTGCAAGGAATGCAAACCCTTTGCGGCTTTCGAAATCACCGGCACTCCAACTGCCGGGCAGCTCCTGCATACCATAGTCGTGTATGATCCGCTGGTTGCCTTCCAGGTTACCCTTGTATGGCCTCAGGAACTTCTCTGCTGCATCCCAGCTATTGCTGATCATGAGCATGTACTTCTTCTTACCCGTCAGCATCATGAAAAGTATCTCCATCATGGTCCTTACATCCTTTGCCAGCTCACGGCTCCAGTTCCGGACCTCATACCATTCGGCATTATTCAGGATCCTCTGCGTGGCTTCTTTGTGGAATTGGGCAGGCTCTGCATAGCAGTATTGCGGAAAGTAATATTTGAACCATTCCTCCGGGTCCGCTTCCAGACGTTTGATCCTGGCCACCTGCTGAGCTTCTGTTTCGCCCTGCATCAGCGCAGTTTGTTTGCGGATATTATCAACATATTCCGTCCACACCTGGAGCGCCTGCTTGTCTGTCAGTTCTGCCATCAGGACCTTTTAAGTGAGTCTTTAATGAATGAGTCGTAGTTATTCAGGAACTGGAGCGCAAAGGCCGGGTCAATAGACTGGAAATATTTGTGAGCTTTCATCCCCGCTTCCATCAACTGGGCTGTGCTGGTTTCGGTTTCAAGGCCTTTGATGGCGGCAGTATATTTTACAACCATGTCGGCCTGTTTTGTATCGCCGATGCCATCTTCCCCCTCGATCTTTGTTTTAAGCTTATCCAGAACATTGTACAGGAACCGGAGTATCTCATGCTTTGTAGTGAGCAGTGATTTCCGGAGCTGCTCCCAGCAGTACTTCTCTTTCCAGGCGGTGATCGTCTTTTCGTTTACCCCTACCTTCTCCGATATTTCTTTTTGAGACAGCTGGTTCTGCATGTACAGCATTTCAGCCCATTCTCTTTTCTGGGTGTTTGTTAATTCCTTCATACAAGCACAAATTTCACAAACGGCGAAGCCGTTTGAAACTGGGAAATCCATGATGGTGCAGGGGAGTGTACCGGCGTGGTGCAGGATAGTGAACCACGCTGTAATGCTGATTTGGCAAGGGTTACAGCGGGATGCAATTTTACATCAACAATGCAATCCGGACAAAAAAAATACTGGATCACAAACAAGATAAATGCCTCCACTGCGGAGGTATTGCTTTATGGTTACATCGATAACTACGATGTGAGCGCCGGTGATTTTGTAAAGGAGCTGCGCGGCCTGGAGAAAGAGTTCAGCATGATCAATGTGCGGATCAATAGCGGCGGCGGGTCCGTATTCGAAGGCTTTGCGATCTATAATGCGATGAAGCAGAGCCGGGCTACCATCAATACATACATTGACGGCCTTGCTGCCAGTATGGCGAGCATCATTGCCCTGGGAGGGGCCAAAGTGTACATGAGCAAGATGGCAAGGCTTATGACACACCAACCCAGCAGCGGCAGCTATGGCAACAGTGAAGAGCTGCGGAAGAATGCGGACCTGCTGGACGGACTCGAGCAAACGATGTGCGCCATCTACGCCGGTAAAACGGGTAAGAGCAAAGAGGACTGCAAATCAAAATTCCTTAACGGGAAGGATAACTGGTTCAATGCGGAGGATGCGAAAAAAGAGGGGCTGGTGGATGAAGTGTATGATGCAGATGGCGTGGAGACCCCAAAAGAAACTGCCAGCATAAAGCATGTATGGGACGGCTACCAGCACCAGTTTGCCGCAAAATTCAATCAACAAACTCAAAACGATAATATGAAAATAGAAATCTCAGCGGCTTCAAAAGCTGCACTGGGCATCAGCGGTGAAGTGACAGACTTCACGGCACTCGACAATGCAATTGCCGGTTTGAAAGCAAAAGCTGACCAGGCTGACAGTTTAAGGACCGCTAAGGAAAAAGCGGAGAAGGACCTTAATGATTACAAAGAGCAGGCGGAAGCCGGTGAAGCCACTGCGATGCTGGATGCTGCAGCAAAGGATAAGAAGATAACCGTGGAGCAAAAGAAAGTGTTTGCCGAGCAGTTCAAGGGGAACAATGACGGTCTGAAAGCAGTGCTGGCCACCCTGAAACCCTATGAAAGCAAAGTGGGAAACGAAGAGGAAGGCGAAGATGACGAGCTGAAGGCGCTGAATGCTAAGAGCTATGATGAACTGGACAAGTCCGGCGAACTGGAAAAGCTGAAAGCAAAGAGCGTGGAGGCTTTCAAAGCGAAATACAAAGTAAAATTCGGCAGGGAATACTCGGGCAAGTAAGCTGGCAATATTACTTCGGCTTTGCCCCGGCAAGATCACGACCCTAAGAAAACAACCTTAAAAAAAAGAAAATCTATACAATGAAAGCGATTAAAACATTAAACTCTGTACTCTTCCTGGCGATCATGTCGCTGGTGGTAAGCACCGTAACAGACTTGCACCCGGCAGCCAGCTTTGGCGGCCTGGTGGCCTTGTCTTTAATACCCATGCCGCAGGGGGTGGCGCTGATGGCCGTAACCAGGGAACTGTGGACACAGGATATTGTGAACGGCCTGTGGGCAAGAAATGAGTTTGCCCTGAAGAGCAAGGACCACTCACCATTTGTAATTGCCGGTACTGTAGTGCATATCCCAACGGCCGGATCGGCCAGTGGGACCACCAGGAACGAAACATCGTTTCCTGTGTCGGTAACACGAAGAACCGACACCGACCTGACCTACAATATCGACACTTACCGGACCAACCCCACCCATGTACTTAACATTGAAAAGTATGAGCTGGCCTATGATAAGCGCCAGAGTGTGCTGGGCGAAGACCAGCGGGCCCTTGTTAACGCCTGTATGACAGGGTTGCTTTATTCATGGGGCCCTGCTGCCGCCAAAGTGGTTCGTACCACCGGGGCCACAGTGGCTGCCAACCTGAGCGGGGCAACCGGGGACCGTAAGGCATTCCATAAAGATGAGCTGGGCCGGATAAAAGTGGCGATGGATGAAACAGATGTGGATCCTATGGGCCGGGTGGCGTTACTGAATGCCCGCCACCACCAGGAACTGCTGGACAGTTTTACTGATGCAGAAAAAACAGGCTTTCATGCCGCAGCGGATATGAAGAACGGGATAGTGGGCCGGTACCTTGGCTTTGACATTATGATGCGCAGCACCGTACTGCGGTACCGCGGCGCTGATGATGCAGAAGCGAAGGTGGATACACAGGCGGGCGCCTATGCCGCGAGTGATAAGACCGGTGACCGCAAGGCTTCGCTGATATGGCAACCTGACTGCCTTACCAGGGCGGTAGGCGATACCATTATGTTTGACAACACCAACGATCCCACTTATTACGGCGACATCTACAGCTTTGAACAGAGGCTGGGTGGTGTGATACACCGGGCAGCCGGCGTATATGCCGCAGTGGATGCGATTGTGTGACCTGAAATTTTCTGAACAGCCGGAATATTTGAGCCAATGAGCCCCGGTGAAAGCCGGGGCTATTCTAAAAACTCTTTAAACAATTTGAACACTATGAAAAAAATACTTTTTGCCTTTGCCTTGCTGATCTGCGGAAACCTTGCCGCTGATGCCCAGGTATACAGGGACCAGGTAAGCCGCACCATAACCACGGCCGACACTGCCACTGTAAGCAATGTACGCAGCGCCGTGGTAGCACTGCAATATACCTACACTGAAACCAGCGGCACCAGCGCCGGCAAGTTCTATTTCGAAGGATCTGCGGACGGTACCGGCTGGGTGCATATTGACAGCGCCTTTGCGCTCACGGATGTAGCCACCGTACAAACGAAATGGCTGGCCGTAACCGCTACCAGCTATGCCAGCTACCGGGTGCGGTGCAGTAATACATCATCCGCCACGGCTGCCATAAAATTTACAGTGCTGCGAAGGCCGGATGATATACGCTGAGCGTAACCAGTTACCAACAGACAAACGAAGCTGATGGATGCACAAAAGTTTATGAACCTGCACGGCCTGACGGAATGTTTTGAGTGTGACGGTGATCTGTATAAGCGGCAGGAAAATGCAGAAGCCAGGAAGGTCAGCAGCGGCAAAGAGGTGATCACTCACCAGCTGAGCGCCGGCGCCAGGAAAAAGGGGAAACCAAAAGAAGAAGGACAACCTAATAATGAAACATGAGTACAGTAAAAACATATCTACCAGGGCGGACATTTTACCTGCTGCTCTCTGATGACAACTGGACGACTACGTACACACTTGTGTGCCTGTCAAAACAGGGGTTGAAGAGAAACAGACCCGTAACAAAACAGGACAGCCAGTGTGGCCAGGCGAAGGCTTATGGGGAGGTGGACAGGATGATGGATGTGGAAGCCATCAATAACCTGACACCTGATGCGGTTGCCGCCGGTGTAGGCGAGGCCTCATACAAAAAGATCGCAAGCTGGTTCGAAGCTAATACGGCCCTCAAAATGCGGAGAAAGACACCCAGCGATGGAAGCCAGCTGTACCAGGAAAGCGCTTGCAAGCTGGCAAGCCTGGATGACAGCGCCGGTGTAGCCGAGAATATGACATTCTCCTTTACCCTGGAGCTGGAAGGCGACCTGGATGAAACTGCATAAAGGGATCCGCTGTTCAATTATAACCCTGCACCTGCAGGTAAAACCAAAAACTGATGAACGAGGAACAATTCAATGTAGAACTATTACCACAGGGTGTTTTCATTATTACCCTGCTGGACGG
>JBQTHS010000156.1:0-7771 GCA_052389635.1 Bacteroidota bacterium
TCCTGAATAATATGATATAGTTTAATGGTCAGGGCATGGAAGAGCATTTTGCCATGGGCATTGCGTTCAATGTAGTAACTGGCCCTGTCAAGCTCCTCAATTATAGCCTGTTGCTGTTCTATTCCGGCTATTTTATTCAGCCTTTCTGCAAAATCCTTTTCTGTGCCATAGGCCCCGTAGGCTTCCCCGGTTGCCTTTAACCTTATAGCCTGCTCCAGCAGGTGATTAAAGTAGCGGAGAAATTGCTTTTGCTTTTCCCTCCCCAGCCTGGCTATTTCTTCCACCCACCTGGTTTGTGCCACCGGGCCGGTTTTTAAAATGGCATTGAGCCACTCCCTTAAAAGTGTTTGCCAGTCTTCTTCGGCATGCTGTACTAACTGGAGGGCTTCACGGTAATTGCCTTCACTCACACCGGCTACTTGTCTTGCTATGGCCGGTTCAGTCTTATTACGGGTGATTAATGCTTCTTCAATCGCTGAGGTTTCCAGCGCCGGTATTTTTATCAGCTGGCAGCGGCTTACAATTGTTGGCAATACCAGCTCTTCATTTTCTGCAACAAGAATAAATAAGGTATTGGGTGGCGGCTCCTCAATTATCTTGAGCAGTTTGTTACCTTCTTTATCCAGCTCCTCCGGCATCCACATGATGAGCACTTTGTATTCACTTTCAAAACTTTTCAGGCTCAGTTTTTTGATGATCTCATCACATTCCCTTGCGGTAATTTTTCCCTGGCTGTTTTCTTTTTCCTTGATCATTTCAATCCAGTCAAACAGGTTGCCATAAGGGTTCAGGTTGATGAACTCCCTCCATTCAGCAATGAAATCAACGGCAACCGGTTTTTCACCTGCCTTCTTTGTAACAGTGGGATAAGAGAAATGAATGTCGGGGTGAATAAACAGGGCAGCTTTTTGACAGGCAGGGCATGCGCCGCAAGAATCGGCCTCTCTCCCCAGCCCCCTCTCCGCAGGGGTAGGGAGGGGGTCGTTCCCAAAAAGTGAAGGGCCTGTTGGCATAACAGATTGGTGCTTTCCCTGAACTTTTTCACAAGTGATATACTGTGCAAATGCTAATGCAAGAGGCAAAGCGCCGCTCCCTTCTTTTCCTATAAAGAGCAGAGCATGACTGAGCCGGTTGTGCTGTACCAGTTCTGCTAAATTCTGCTTTACTTCCTGTTGGCCAATTATGTTAGAAAATTGCATTAACAGCGAAAGTAAACTTTCTGCAAATAAAAATGCGGTGCTGTACCCAGCACCGCATTTCCGCATAATCTTTTCCCCGCCGGATGAATCAGGGCTCTATTTCAGGTAGCCCAAAACTTCCTCACCCATCGGGTTTGCTTTATGATGAAACACAGCAATAAGCTTCCCGTTTTCATCAAGCAGGAACTTGGTGAAATTCCATACTACAGGATTTTGCAAAAAACTTTTCCAGGCCAGGTTTTTTGAGTTGTCTGCAGGAACACTCTTTGCCATTTCTTTCGACTGGTCAACGAGCCATTTGTATAAAGGATGTATGTCATCACCCTTTACCGAAATTTTTTCTGCCATCGGGAATGTCACACTGTATTCTTTGGTACAGAATTCTTTTATTTCGGCATTGGTGCCGGGTTCCTGGGCCCCGAAATTGTTGGCTGGAAAACCGACAATCACCAGTTTGTCCTGGTATTTCTTATACAGCGCCTCAAGGTCTTTGTACTGCGGGGTATTGCCGCATTGGGAAGCCGTATTCACCACCATTATTTTCTTGCCTTGGTATTTTGCAAAATCTATTTCGCCATCCAGGCCCGGCACTTTAAAATCGTAGATGGATCCACCTGTTAAGGCAGCGGCCAGAATCAGAGCGGAAAATAAAGTTTTCATTGTTTTAAAATTTGGGAAGATAAAGATAAGCAGATTCTGCTTTGACTATTGCTTTTCAAAACAGCCCAGGTCGGGTAGGCCCACCGGCCTTGGTCTCCCGTCTAAGTCAGTGACTACTGCAGCATTAACCCCTTTGTTGATCGCCGGCGAACCCGTTTTCAACCGGAAATCATAATAATTTTTTGTGCTGTTGATGCTGTCAAACTGCGGGGTCTGGCCATTAATAATCTGGTTGCTGGTAATATTGGAAGGGACGGCCTGTACTTTCCAGAGGTTATAATCAAAATTTACATTGAACGGGGTGTTACCATTCCTCTCTACCACCACCTCATCATTCACCAGGCCATTCTCGCCCCAAAAAATGCAATTGCGGAACAAGGCGGTAAGATTAGCGGAAACACCATTGGCATAATTGGAAACAGTAAGCACCGGGTCTTTGTGCTCAATAAAGCGATTGCCAAATGTCACCACAGTGCAGTGGGTGAACTGGTAATCACCGCCTTTGGCCAGTAAAAGATTCTTACCACAGTTGCTGATTAAACAGTTCCGGCCCCGGATGCTTGAGTTAAGCGCAATAATACCGGCGTCGTAGGCATTATCAATCACACATTCATTAAGAGTAAGTTTTGGATTGGCATTGGGTGAGGGGTCAGTAATACCTATGGCCTGGTAAGCATTTTTTATCACAGCATAGCTCAGCACATTGTCTTTTGAACCGGCCAAAAAGAAAATGCCCGGCCAACTGGCAGGATAATCTTTATAAGGGTCATCCAGCCTGTCGCCCTGGAAATACACCCTGTCAGCAGTATCTTTTAATCCGTTTACCTGTAATGTCCCGTTTATCACTATCGGGGCATCGGCATGTACATAAATACGGCACCCCTTATTGATGGTCAACACCTGGTTGTCATTGACGATCAAAGAGCCAAGGATGACATAAGGAAGGTTATTGTTCCAGGTTTCATTGGCGGTAACTACTTTATCCCTGAAGAAATTGGCGTTCTGACCCCATGCTTCCAATTGTACCAACCTGTTTTTGCCATTATAACTTACCTGAATGCTGTCCCTGACAATAAAAGGAAGATTGCCGGCACCCGGGTTCACATTCACCTGCACAAATACATACAGGCTGTCGTTGGCTTCAATATCTATATTGCTGAACTGAGTTCCGGCCACGCCATCCACATTCATTTTAAAAACAGAGGAGGCACCACCCATCAGCTTTAATGCTGAAAGCCGGAGCTTCTGGTTATTTTCATTGATTATCCTGAATGTCCTGTAAGTGGAGCCAGCCGCTACAAACACAGTATCGTATTTCAGCGTATCGGCAGTGATGGTAACCCTTGCATCGGGAGAGGTGATAAAAGAATCTTTCCGGCAGGAAAGAAGAAAGAGCAGGCAGGAGATGGTGAGTATTCCGAAGGGGTTCATTATTCCCAAAAATAACTGAAGTATTTGAGATTAACGGGAAGCCACACAAAGTGTTGCCACACTCAACCTCACATTTTCTGCCTGCAGCAGTTCGTTGCCGCATGCTTCGAGGGTGGCGCCCGTGGTTACCACATCATCCACTAACAGCAGGTGTTTGTTCCTGATTGTATCCTGATTGATGAGCACAAACTTTCCTTCCATATTCTTCCATCGTTCTATTCTTCCTTTTTTGGTCTGGGTTTCGGTGTGTTGCGGGCGGGTAATCACTTTGTCCAGCACCGGTATTTTCATAGTTTCTGCCATTCCTTCACAAAGCATAGTGGCCTGGTTATAGCCTCTTCTTTTTTCTTTGGCAGGGAACAGGGGAAGCGGAACCAGCGCATCAGTTTCAAAACGACCGGATTTTTTGATTTGTTCACCCATAATGCGTCCAAGCTGAAACCCCAGATCCTTATTGCCTTTGTATTTGAACTGATGCATCAGGTGCTGCATCAGCGATTCTTTGGTAAAATAGAACTGAGCCGTGGCCGCAGCCAGCTGAAGCCTTCCCCAAAATGTTTTTTCAACGGGATTGCCAGGGTGCAGCTCAAAAGAAGTCTCTGGCATGGCATCCATGCACCGCATACAGAGTACCGATTCTTCATTCAATATATCGCTGCCGCAGCCCGTGCATACATGCGGGAACAGCAAGTGCAGGACCGAGTCTTTTATTTCTTTCAGCTTTATCATGAAAATAAATATCGGTAAACTTCCTCCACCCGCCCCATCGTCACCACTTCAATACTGAATTTTTGTTTGGATAGTCCTTTTTGGTTGTATTTAGACACTATTATTTTTTCGAACCCAAGTTTCTCTGCTTCTGCAATTCGTTGTTCGATGCGGTTAACAGCTCTTATTTCCCCGCTCAGGCCCACTTCCCCGGCAAAACAAATATGCTGTGGCAGCGGCACATCCTCATAAGATGATAATAAAGAGCAGAGCACTGCAAGGTCTGTTGAAGGATCTTCCACTTTTATACCTCCTGCTATATTTAAGAACACATCCTTTACGCCAAAATGGAAACCACCCCTTTTTTCAAGCACAGCTAAAAGCAGTTGCAGGCGGCGCAAATCGAAACCGCTTACTGTGCGCTGTGGTGTTCCATATACCGACTGGGTGACCAACGCCTGCACTTCTATCAGCAATGGCCTCAAGCCCTCAATAGTGGCGGCAATAGCAATGCCGCTTAGCTGGTCTTCTTTCTGGGTAATCAGTATTTCACTCGGGTTCAGCACAACTCTCATGCCTTCATCCGTCATTTCATAAATACCAAGCTCGGCCGTGCTGCCAAAGCGGTTCTTTAATGTCCGGAGAATACGATAGGCATAATGCCTGTCACCCTCAAACTGAAGCACAGTATCCACCATGTGCTCCAGTATTTTGGGGCCTGCAATACTTCCGTCTTTAGTAATATGGCCAATCAAAAAAACAGGAGTGTTGGTTTCTTTGGCGAAGCGCTGAAACTCTGCAGCACACTCCCGTATTTGTGATACACTCCCGGGAGATGAGTCAATGAAGGGGGTTTGCAATGTTTGCACTGAATCCACAATGACTAACTGTGGTTTCAGTTTTTTTATTTCCTGAAAAATGGTTTGGGTGGATGTTTCAGTCAGTAAATAAAAGTTGTCATTCTTCAAACCGAGTCTGTCAGCCCGCATTTTTATTTGTTGCTCACTTTCTTCACCGCTGATATAAAGAACGGTCACCTCTTTCAGCCATAATCCGTTTTGCAGAAACAAAGTTGATTTGCCGATACCCGGCTCGCCTGCAACCAGCACCAGGCTGCCCGGTACTATTCCGCCGCCGAGCACACGGTTCAGTTCCGTATCTGGGGTGGGCAATCTTTTTTCTTCACTGCTTTTTATTCCGCTTAGCGGGATGGTTTTTGCTGTTCTTTTTTCTTCGTTATAATCATTCCATCCGTTGCTGTTCTTTGAACTTTCTTTCTGAACCAGTTCCTCAACAAAGGTATTCCACTGGCTGCATGACGGGCACTGACCTACCCATTTTACACTTTCATATCCACAACTCTGGCAAAAGAAAGATGTTTTAACCTTACTCATGCACTAAAATTAAATGATTGAATGGTCTTTATACAAATGTTTGAACAACGAAGGAAAATGAAAAGAAAAAAAAGGAAGAGTTATGTATCAAAACGAGCGGAAGAGCCAGGCTAAAAATATTTGTGTTTGTGCCGCTTCATTAAATGTAAAAAGGGCCAATCTTACGATTGACCCCCTTACTTACTAACCCATTAAATTCTATTGCTAAATTACAATTATGCGGCACATTTCAAAATAATTTTTTTCGCCTGTGCATAACTTCCGGAATGAAAAAATACAAAGGGTATCAGGAAAAACGGGTCACCAATTCAAGCTCTAAATATTTGAAAAACAGTTGTTTGCATTTGTAATGGATAGTTTCCCCAAAAAGAGAAGCTGAAATTTGAAACCAAAGACATTGAAAAAGAATGACAAAACGGCTGAAAAAAACACCCCAAACCGAATGGTAGTAAATTTGTTATTAAAGCAGTCTAAAACAGATAAAAAATGATAATGTCCAACGAAATTCTTTTGGTGTCCCTGGTCTTTTTGGGAATCAGCTTTTTGGTATCGGCCATCCTGAAAAGCAAGTTTACCAAATACAGTAAAATAGGGCTGGCCAATGGCCTTTCGGGGCGTGAAATTGCAGAAAAAATGCTCCGGGAAAACGGGATTTATGATGTGAAAGTGACCTCAGTAGAGGGGTTTTTGTCCGACCATTATAACCCCACCAATAGAACCGTGAATTTGAGCCCGGATGTGTACAATGGCACAAGTGTCTCAGCCGCTGCAGTGGCGGCACATGAGTGCGGCCATGCCGTGCAACATGCCACCCGGTATGGCCCCCTGATGTTCCGGAGCAAAATGGTGCCGGCCGTCCAGGTCAGTTCTATGCTGGTAAACTGGGTGTTGCTGGCGGGCATGATAGTGCTGGCAACCTCCAAAAACCCGACCGTCCTGCTGATTGGCATTATTGCCATGGGGATAACGGTACTTTTCACCCTGATCACCCTGCCCGTAGAGTTTGATGCCAGCAAAAGGGCCCTGGCCTGGCTTGACAGGACCAATGTAACCAACCAGCAGGAATATCCTAAAGCCAAGGATGCACTGAAATGGGCGGCCACTACTTATGTGGTAGCGGCTCTGGCAGCAGTGGTGCAATTGATACAGTATGTAATGATATACCTTAATAGCCGGGATAGAAATTGATGCAGCATTTTTGACAATAAAAGCCTCTCAGGCGAGGGCTTTTATCATAATTTAATTTCTTCGTCGTGCTGGTCAAAGAATTTGTACTCGGTAAGATGATAGTTGCTGTCCTGCTCTAATCTTGTTTTCTGCCCCAGTTTTTTATTCCATGCCGCCATTTTTGTTTTCCAGAACCAGCCCTTGGTGAGATAGGCATACATGATGGGATGAACCACCAGTTTCAGGTTGAAGTTTTTATGAGTTACCAGGTAAGTAAGGTTCTTTTCAATTTCATCTTCCAGCAGCAGGGTGGAGGATATTTTGCCGGTGCCGTTGCAACTGGGACAAACCTCCTGGGTGTTGATGTTCACTTCCGGCTTCATCCGCTGACGGGTGATCTGCATGATGCCGAACTTTGAAATAGGCAGCACTGCATGCTTGGCCCTGTCCGGTTTCATGAATTCTTCCATCTTCTCCATCAGCCTCCGCTTGTTCTCCGGCAACTTCATATCAATGAAGTCCACCACGATGATACCGCCGAGGTCCCTTAACCTGAGTTGGCGGGCAATTTCATCCGCCGCTTCAAGGTTTGTTTCCAGGGCATTCTGCTCCTGGTTATTGCTTACGCTTTTATAGCCGCTGTTCACATCTATTACATGCAGCGCTTCTGTATGTTCGATGATGAGGTAGGCGCCGCTCTCAAGATTCACCGTTTTTCCAAAAGAAGATTTTACCTGCTTGGTAATGCCGAATGAATCGAAAATAGGCGAACCGTTCTGGTAAAAAGAAACAATGTCCGCCTTCTCCGGCGCAATACGCTGGATATATGTTTTGGTATCGCTGAAGATATTGCGGTCATTCACCACAATCTTGTTGAAGTCTTCATTCAGCAGGTCACGGAGTATGCTGGTGGTCTTGGTCTGTTCACTCAGTATGCGGGTGGGCGCCACAGCTCCTTTCAGGTTTTGCATGATGAGCCTCCACATTTCCACAAGAGCAGAAAGGTCTTCGTGCAGCTCAGCAGTATTTTTCCCTTCGGCTGCTGTACGCACAATAACACCAAAATTTTTGCTTTTGATGGCTTCCACAATCTTCTGCAGCCGTTTTCTTTCTTCCGAAGAATGGATCTTCCATGAAAACCCAACAAAAACATTGAAAGGGGTAAGCACCACCAAACAGATCGGAAGAGCACACCGCTGAACACCACACACG
>JBQTHS010000157.1:0-17929 GCA_052389635.1 Bacteroidota bacterium
CATGGAAATAATTCCGAGAATGGGATGGTAAGGCTTCAATAGTTTCAACTGAAAAGTGGAATCATCAAGGGCTTTGAAGGGTTGCAGTGTATCCACCTTACCATTGAATATCCAGGCACCCGGACTGGCAACGGTTTTATCAACAATGCGGTAAAAGCTGTACTCCACATCTTTTGCCAACAGTTTTCTTCCCTTCCTACCGGGGAATGCTTCGTCATCATGAAACATCACATCCGTTCTCAGATGAAAAGTAAAGACAGTACGGTCTGCTGAAATATCCCAGCTTTTGGCCAGTGAGGGAATAATCTGAAGGCTGTCATCAATTTCCACCAGGGTGTTGAATACCTGATGGGCGGGCCACATGGCAGACTGGCTTTTGGCAAAGACCGGGTCCAGCGAGGCGATGCCGTTGAATTCGTTGTAATGAAAAATATTGCTTTCGCTGCTTTTCTTGCTGTAACAGCCAGTCAATAACCAGCAACCTGCAACCAGCAATCTGCCTGCGCAGAAGCTGTGGCGGACAAACCAGTGTATTCTTTTAACTTTAATCTTTGCCATCAGGGCTTAAATTTACAGTAACAAAATTTACCGCCTTGAATCCGACATGACCAAAATTTTCATTAATATCCTGCATGAGATGAAAATTTTGGTCATCAAAGGCTCCATCAGGCCAAAAAACAATAATTTTTTCTGATGAAATTCGTTAATGGTTTTATCTGTACGTCTTACTCCTTTCTGCTGCTCATGGTTTTTTTCTTCCCCAAAAACTCCTGCGGGCAGCCGCTTCACAACAAACAAAAATTCACCCGGCAGGATACCTTACGGGGCAGCATCAGCCCCGAAAGGGCCTGGTGGAATGTAGTGCATTATAATATACAGGTAGCGCCGGATTATAAATCCAAAACGATTAAAGGCTGGAACCAGATCGGGTTTGATGTGAACAGCGACGGGAAGAACAAGAAAATGCAGATTGACCTGCAACAACCCATGAAGATTGACAGCATCGTCTTTAATAAGAAGAAAATAAAATCGTTTAAAAGGCATGGCAATGTTTACATTATTGATTTCGGCAGTTTCAATTTTGTCTCGGCCAAAACGGCCCTTAGCCGCCATCATCCTGTAACCCTGCATAGCATTTATATCTATTTCAGCGGCAAGCCCCGTGAAGCGGTGAGGCCACCATGGGATGGCGGCTGGATATGGGAAACGGATGCATTGGGCAGACCGTGGATGACAGTGGCCTGCCAGGGCCTTGGCGCCAGTGTGTGGTACCCCTGCAAAGACCACCAGAGCGATGAACCCGACCAGGGAGCATTGATACAAATAAAAATTCCGGATACGCTGGTGGCAGTGGCCAATGGAAAGTTGTATTCAAAAGACGATCAGAAAGACGGCAATATGCTCTGGACATGGCAGGTAAAGAACCCTATCAATAATTATAATATCGTTCCATACATTGGCAAGTATGTTCATTTTAGCGACAACTATATTGGGGAAACAGAAAAAAATCTGTCGCTGGATTACTGGGTGCTTGACTATAACCTGGAGAAAGCAAAAAAACAATTCGGCCGGGATGTGAAACCGATGCTGAAGGCATTCGAATACTGGTTTGGTCCCTACCCTTTTCACGAAGATGGTTTCAAACTGGTGGAATCATCACACCTGGGCATGGAACACCAGAGCGCCACAGCTTACGGCAATCGCTATATGGACGGGTACCTGGGCCGTGACCTTTCCGGCAGCGGCTGGGGCATGAAGTGGGACTATATCATTATCCATGAAGCGGGACATGAATGGTTTGCCAACAATATCACCACCAATGATATTGCCGACATGTGGGTGCATGAAGGCTTTACGATGTATTCGGAGCCGTTGTTCATTGAATACCATTGGGGCAAACAGGCGGCTAATGAATATGTACAGGGTATCCGTAATAATATCTCCAATGACAAGCCCCTGATCGGGCCCTACGGGGTAAACCAGGAAGGCAGCGGGGATATGTATAATAAAGGCGCCAACCTGCTGCATACCATCCGGCAGGTGATTGATAATGATTCTGTCTTCAGGGAAATATTAAGGGGACTGAATAAAGATTTCTACCACCGTTGCGTGGACTCAAAAGATGTGGAAGATTATTTTTCCAAAAAATCCATCAAGGACCTGTCTAAAATTTTTGATCAGTACCTGAGAACAATCAATATACCTGAATTAGAGTATAAGGTAACCGGTAGAAAATTCGCTTTTCGATGGGTAAATTGTATAAAGGAGTTTGACATGCCATTGAAATTAAATTGTGGAAGATCCCTGCAATTTACTCCTGCTGCTGAATGGCAGAGCATTGAATTGCCTTTGAATTGTAATACCGATATCAGGGCTTCAATCAATAATAATTACTATATCACATTGAAGAAAGTCGAGTAACAGGGAACCATTGACTATTGCCTATTCCCTATTCACTGCTTACCTTTATCGAATGAGCAATATCCGCCGGCAAAGCATCATCTCTTCGCTTGTTATCTATGCCGGGTTTGCTATCGGTCTGCTTAATATCTACCTGTTCACTAAACAGGGGCTTTTTCTTGACCCTCAATTCGGCCTCTATAATGCATTTATTGCTATTGCCATGATGATGATGGCACTCGCCAATATGGCCATGCCCTCTTATATCTATAAATTCTATCCTTATTATAAGGACCATTTACCTGCCAAAAAAAACGACCAGCTTACCATTGCGATCATCACGGGTATCATCGGTTTTGTACTGGTATTGGTGGCCGGCATCATTTTTAAAGGACTGGTGGTAAAAAAATACATTACCAATGCGCCGGAGATCGTTACGCATTACAACTGGATATTCATTCTTGGTTTCGGGCTGATGGTCTATACCATCCTGGAAGCTTATGCCTGGCAGTTACACAAGTCGGTGTTCACCAATTTTCTCCGCGAAGTACTCTGGCGCCTGTTTACCACGGTCCTTATCGTTCTGTTCTCGCTGAGTGTAATCGGGAATTTTGATTTCTTCATAAAAGTTTTTTCATTAAGCTATCCTTTCATAGCAGTGGTGCTTCTTCTTTATCTTGTATTCACAAAAAAAATACATTTCACTTTCAGGATCAGTAAGGTTACAAAAAGACTTTCTAAAAGTATTCTCCGCCTCTGTACATTTGTTTACGCCGGCTCGCTGATCTTTACTGTTTCCCTGGTCTTTGATTCACTGGTGATCAGTTCAAAACTGGATAATGCACTGGCACAACTGGCCGTCTATTCCGTAGCCCAAAACATCGCTTCCATGATACAGGTGCCGCAGCGGGGGATCATTGCTGCTTCCATTGCACACCTTTCACAAGGCTGGAAGGATAAGAACATGGCGCTGATACAACGGGTATACCAGCGGTCATCCATCAACCAACTGCTATTCGCCTGTGGTTTTTTTGCACTGGTTATCCTGAGTTTTACTGAAGCGGTCACCACCTTTCAACTGAAGGGCGCCTATCTTGATGCGTATTACGTTGTTATTTTCCTGGGTCTTGCCAAAGTGGTTGATATGGGCACAGGCCTCAACTCACAGATCATTGCCACATCCACCTGGTGGCGTTTCGAAATGACAAGTGGTGTCGTATTACTGTTGGTCATGCTGCCACTCAGCTATTTTTTCACCATAGAGTTTGGGATCGTTGGCACAGGCGCTGCCCAGCTAATATCCATCTCCGTTTATAATATCATCAGGATACTCTTTCTCTGGAGAAAATTCCGGTTATTCCCGTTCAGCATTCAGTCACTATACACGGTACTGCTTGCCGGGGCATCTTTTGCAATATGCTACTTTGCCTTTACCAACCTTCATGGGTGGCCGGGAATGTTGGTCCGCAGCGCAGCATTTATCCTGCTCTATACCACAGGTGCTGCGTATATGAAACTCTCACCCGATATACAGCCGGTGCTGCAAACCATAAAAAGAAGGTTGGGAATGAAAAGTGATTGATCAGTTGCTGGCTATCATCTGCTTGTCATCAATCCTCCCGGCGCCGATAAAACGTTTGATGTAGTATGTATCAAAGAGGCTGTTGACCATCACCCCTCTTGAAACAGAAGCATGGATAAAACGGTTATTACCCAGGTAAACCCCGACATGCGACACACCGCGGCCGGTGGTGTTGAAAAAAACAAGGTCGCCTTCCTGCAGTTCAGTAGTGGAAATTTTCCGGCTGATGCGGTATTGCTCTCTTGAAACCCTTGGTAGTGTCATTCCATAAACAGCGGCATAAACGGCAACTGTAAAACCCGAGCAATCAACACCGCTCCTGGTATTGCCACCCCTGCGGTAGCGGACTCCGTACCATTCGTCCACATTATCCAGTAAAGTCTTATTGGGGAGCGACTCTACTTCAGTATTCAGCAGAATGGAATATTTGAGCTGGGTGGCGGATGCAGCCTCCACATTGCTGGCATTCCGGTTAGCCATCAATTGAGCTATCTCATTGGCTTCTTCTTTCTGTGCCGGAGTTTCAATGATGTTGGAACCCGGTGTGCTGGCAATGGTTATCAGCGGTTCTGCCCTCAGTTCTGTTTTGTCAACAGCTGCAGGCGGAGGTGTTACCGTGATTTCTTCGATAAATTTAGTTCTCAATACAGGGGTGCTCACAGGCGCCACCTGTTTCTTGCTGGCAAGATTCAGGGATTTCAATGCGGAACAACTGCTCAAAAAGGCTGCAAAAACTATTGCTGGTAATACTTGCTTAACCATTACGTCTTTCTTTTTAGGATGATTTCATGGGGCTTCTCAAAACTCTCACAACCAGTGTGCCAGCCGGGTTTTCAAACAGAACCAGGGCTGAAGCTTAGATTTGGTGCTCCGCTACCGGAGACCTGCCATGCCTCGGGACATAAGCCCTTCGGCAGGCGAGCAAAAATAAGGGCAGCAGGTTGAAAAAAGCCCCTTTTGCAAAACGAATTTCCCTCCGTAAAATTGCCGGAAGGCTAAACAACTGTAAGCAAGTAGCTTAGAGTTCCTAACAGCCTGTGAATATTGAGGCAAATCAGCTTATTGGCAACTGATTTTTATTGGCTATTATTGATAATGCTTATGATGATGCAAACGCTGCTCAAATACCTCTCTTTTCTTTCGTTTGTAACCGCCTGCCAGAGTTCAGGAAGTACCAAAACTGTTGGGGATGATACGTTGACCGTAACAACGATAAGACAGGACACCGTTTTACCCCCTGCCCCAAAACCTTACAACCATCTTGAATACCAGGAAAAGGAGGTACTTGCCGCAGCACCGGGCACCAAATCGGTCATTTTTAATTCGTCCGGCAGCCGGCTCTATGCCATGAATCTGGAAGGAATGAGTGTGTATGAATTTGAACAATCAACCAGAAAAATAACAAGAGAGTTCAAATTCACCCCTACCCGTGGCATGGGCTGGGACTATAACCGGAGCCGTCCCATCGCCTCTTACCAGGAAAAACCGGTGGAGGCCTGCTTCAGCCACGGCGATAAAATATTGTGGGTATCGCTGCACAACGCAGATGGCATTGTGCCCATCTGGGTGGATGATTTTTCAAAAAATAATGCTGTAACTACGCCTGAGCAAAAAACAAAACCGGTTACCGTTGTTTATCCGGGCTCTGTTAAAAAAGATTCATTCCGGGTACCGCTGATTGAAACAGGTAAGACGCCGAAAGTGATTTCCAGAACGGCTGACAATAAATTCTTACTGGTGAGTAACTGGCATTCAAGAAATACCAGTGTCCTGGCAATGGATGAAAATGCTTACCCTTACGGAAAAGTGATCAGCACCATTCCGGTATCAGCCATTCCAAGGGGTATTGCAGTAGATGACAGGAACAAAAAATCTTATATCGCCATTATGGGTGGGTCCACCCTGGCGGTGGTGAACAATGACACCTGGAAGACCGACAGCATCCTGAATGTATGGAGCAGTCCCCGCCATGTGGTGATGGACAGCAGCGGGCATTTGTTTGTTTCTTACAACAGCCTCGGCACCATTGCCTGCCTGGATGCAGCAAGCGGAAAAACTTTGTTTACAGCCCGCACCCATTCGCAGCCCCGCACCATTGTGCTTTCCAAAAACCATAAATTCATTTTTGTGACCTGCTATACCAGTGATTATGTTGATGTGTACAAAATCAATTCCGACAACTTTGAGAAAGTAGCATCTTTGCCCTGCGGCGGCCACCCGGTGGGTGTGGATGTGTTTGAAGATGATGGGAAATTAGAAGCATGGGTCTGCAGTTACAGTAATGGTTCCATCAGTATTTACAGTTTTAAAAAGAAATAAACCAAAAACGAACATATGAGAATTAATGCAATCTTAATTATTTGCTTTTCATTTTTACTTGCTTGTAATAATGACAACAAAAAGGATGAGCAAATTGATGAGCTTAATAGAAAAATTGACTCCCTTACAGATCAACAGAAAGAATCTGATCAATTAAAAGAAAAGGAAGCTGCTGAAGCTAAGGCAAAGGATACACAAGAGAAAAAAGATCTTATTATTGAGCAAATTAAAATGGGAGAAGGTTTAGTACTTACAGTCAAGCATGATCCAGTTGGATTGGGAGGAATTAATAATGGAACAATTGGTGTTGAAAATGCTCTTTCGGGAATCGTATTTCAAGTAATTACAATAGAAACAACAGTTTACCTAGATAATGGTAAAGTTTACGATTACAACACCTATACTTTTACTAATTTGAAGCCCGGCGATGTGAGAACTAGAAGTATTCCAAACACGGATGATAGAGGCATAAAATGTACTGCAATGGTTACAGAAATTCAATCTAACTGGTTAACCAACGGGAAACTAGTGGCTCTTTAGAAACTTATCTTAATCGCAATTGTGAAAAAGGCTTGAAATGAAATTCTCACATCTCCATGTCCATACCCAGTTCTCTTTGCTCGATGGAGCAGCCTCCATACAAAACCTGTACAAAAAAGCCATCAAAGACGAAATGCCGGCCCTGGCCATCAGCGACCATGGTAATATGTTTGGCGTATTTGAATTTGTAGCCGAAGCTTACAAGAGCAAAGATGAGAACGGAAAACTGAGAGTGAAGCCGGTTGTTGGCTGCGAGTTTTATATCACGGCTGACCGTCACCAGAAAACATTCACCAAAGAACAAAAAGACCCCCGCCACCACCAGATACTGCTGGCAAAAAATGAGGAAGGCTACCGCAATCTTGTAAAACTCACCTCACTGGGATTTATCGAAGGCATGTACAGCAAGTATCCGAGGATTGATAAGGAACTTATTCTTCGCCATCATAAAGGACTTATCGCCACTACCTGCTGCCTCGGCGCTATGGTGCCACAGGCTATCCTGAAAAAAGGAGAAGAGGAAGGCGAAAATGAATTTAAATGGTGGCTGAATATCTTTCAGCAGGATTATTATGTGGAATTGCAGCGGCATGGCATGCCCGAACAGGACAAGGTGAATGAAGTGCTGATAAAACTGGCCCGCAGGTACAACGTAAAAATTATTGCCAGCAACGATTCACACTACGTGGATGTGGAAGATTATAATGCCCATGATATTTTGCTTTGCATCAATACCGGTGAAAAATTCGCTACGGAAAAACAACGGGAGTTCACCGATGATGATGTGCACTCCAAAAACAAACGCTTTGCATTTCCAAACGACCAGTTCTATTTCAAGACCACGGAAGAGATGAGCAGGGTCTTTGGCGATCTGCCGGAAGCGATTGATAATACCAATGAGATAGTGGATAAGATAGAGCTGCTGAACCTGACCCGTGACATCCTGCTTCCCAACTTCCCGATTGATAAAAGATTTCAGCTCCACGACAAAGAAGAGACCATCGGCAAATACACCGTATCAGCCGAATCCATCAACCAGTGGGAATACCTGAAGCACATTACTTATGAAGGTGCGGCGCACCGGTACACAGAACTGACTGATGAAATAAAAGACCGCATTGAGTTCGAACTCTTCACCATCAAAATGATGGGCTTTGCCGGTTACTTTCTCATTGTAAGTGATTTTATCAAAGCCGGAAGGGACAAGGGAGTATTCATCGGTCCGGGCCGTGGTTCTGCAGCCGGAAGTGTGGTGGCCTACTGCATCGGCATCACCAATATTGATCCTATCAAATACAACCTGCTGTTTGAGCGGTTCCTGAACCCTGACCGTAAATCAATGCCCGATATTGACACAGATTTTGATGATGAAGGCCGCCAGAAAGTAATTGACTATGTGGTGGAGAAATATGGTAAGAACCAGGTGGCACAGATCATTACCTATGGCACCATGGCCGCCAAGATGAGTATAAAAGATGTGGCAAGGGTGATGGACCTGCCGCTGCCGGAATCCAACGCACTGGCCAAATTAGTGCCGGAGCGTCCCGGCATCGAATTAAAAAGAGTATTACATGCCCCGATGAAAGCAAAAGACGGTGAAAAATCATTGGAAGAAAGGGACGGGCTGGGCAATGATGACCTCGAGAATGTAAAAAAACTGAGAGAAGTTTATAAACAGGAAAACACACTGGCAGGAAAAGTATTGCATGAAGCCGAAAGACTGGAAGGCTCTGTCCGCAACACAGGCATTCATGCCGCCGGCATCATCATCGCACCAAAAGAGTTGACGGACATGATCCCGGTTGCTATTGCCAAAGATTCCCCGCTTTGGGTAACACAGATTGAAGGCAATGATATTGAACAGGCCGGAATCCTTAAAATGGACTTTCTCGGACTGAAGACCCTGACCATTATCAAAAATGCATTAGTTCTTATCAAAGAAATCCACGGAGTGGAAATTGATATTGATAAAATTCCGCTGGATGATAAAAAAACATTTGAACTGTACCAGCACGGCGCCACTATCGGCACTTTCCAGTTTGAAAGCCCCGGTATGCAGAAATACCTGAGGGAACTGAAACCGGATAAATTGGGTGACCTCATTGCCATGAACGCCCTGTACCGCCCCGGCCCCATTGCCTACATCCCCAACTATATTGACCGCAAGCATGGCCGGGAAACCATTGCTTATGATTTGCCCGAGATGGAAGAATACCTGCAGGAAACATACGGCATCACCGTGTACCAGGAGCAAGTGATGCTGCTTGCGCAGAAACTGGCCGGCTTCAGTAAAGGTGATGCAGATGTGCTGCGCAAGGCTATGGGCAAAAAGCAAAAATCGGTGCTGGACAAAATGAAAGCACAGTTCATTGCCGGTGCTACGGAGAATCTGTTACCTGCGGAGCGGCTGGAAAAGATCTGGACCGACTGGGAAGCCTTTGCCCAATATGCCTTCAACAAATCACACTCTACCTGTTATGCTTATGTGGCCTACCAGACGGCTTACCTCAAAGCACATTACCCGGCTGAATACATGTCGGCAGTTTTGAACAATGCCGGGAGCATTGAAAAGATCACCTTCTTCATGGAAGAGTGCAAGCGGATGGGCATAAAAGTGCTGGGACCTGACATTAATGAATCGCTGAAAGGATTTGCTGTGAACAGCAAAGGCGAGATCCGTTTCGGCCTTGGCGGGCTGAAAGGTGTGGGTGAGGCAGCTGTGGAAAGCTTCATTTTGGAAAGACAGAAGAAAAGTTCCTTTGTCAGCATCTTTGATTTCATCAAACGCATCAATCACCGCACCGTCAATAAAAAAACACTGGAAAGCCTGGCCAATGCCGGTTCATTCGACTGCTTCACTGAATTTCACCGGGCACAATATTTTCATGTGCCGGAAGGAGAAACTGTCAACGGTCTCGAACGTGTGATCAAATACGGGCAGGTGATCACTGCACAAAATGCTACTACAGCCAATACCCTGTTTGGCGACCTTCCCATTACCATGGAGATACCCCCGCCACGCCTGCCGGAATGTGAGCACTGGCCGCTTATAGTCCAGTTAGAAAGGGAAAAAGAAGTAACGGGCATGTTTCTGAGTGGTCATCCGCTTGATCATTATAAATTCGAGATGCGGCATTACGGGGTGACACCCATTGCCGATTTCAATGAGTTTAAAGAAGCCATCCGCCTGCACCCCAATCCCGGGAGGCCTTTCCGCATCATCGGTTTGGTGGCGGAAGCACAGCATAAAATTGCCCGCAGCGGAAACAAGTATGGAAATTTTGTCATCGAAGACTATTCAGGTAAAACGGAGATCATTCTTTTCAGCGAAGATTACCTGCGTCTCACTCCCTTCCTGCAACAGGGCAGCACCGTGTTCATCACCGGGTATTTCAAACAACGTTATAACCGGGATGAGTTTGAATTTAAAGTGAATACCGTTTCTCTGGCAGAGACCATGAAGCGGAACATGACCCGGCAGGTGACCATCGAGGCACACCCCAAAGACCTTACCGGCGATATGGTAGGTTTTATTGAAAAGAATATGAAATACCATCCCGGCAAGGCTACTTTGAAATTCACTTTGGCAGAGCCGAAGAACAGGATGAAAATCAGCCTTGTTAGCATGAACAATGGCTTTGAGATGAATGAAGAGATGATACATTTTCTGGAAGAAAGGCCGGAACTGGATGTGCAGGTGTTAACAGTCTGACAAGACCGGACGTTTTAGCAGTTTTGTAAGCTGCCTGACCTTAATTAGCGTCAATTTTTGCACAACTTTACGTCATCCTTGCATGTTAACCCTGTTGGATGTAAATTTGCAATCCTCCTGAGACAAACGCAATGTTTGCGACCGAAGGTCACGAAGAATTAAACTAAAAATAAAAAGATAAAACAATGGCAAAAGAATTCAATGATTCCAATTTTCAGGCTGATGTGCTGGCTTCTGATAAACTGACCGTGGTGGATTTCTGGGCAGAATGGTGCGGCCCCTGCCGGGCTATCGGGCCGGTGATCGAAGAACTGAGCAAAGAGTACGATGGTAAGATCAATGTGGGCAAGCTGAATGTGGACAATAACCCCGAGGTTTCCATGAACTATGGCATCACCTCTATCCCTGCTATCCTCTTCATCAAGGGCGGACAGGTGGTGGACAAATTAGTAGGTGCCCAGCCGAAATCAAATTTTGTGAAGAAGATCGAGGCGCATATTTAAAGTCAAAGAACTAAATACAAAGAAACAAGACCCAAAAAAATCCCAAATTCCAATAAGGAGTTTGGGATTTTTATTTAATAAACCGCCGTCAGCGGTCGAAGACCCTGACGGCGGTTTGAGTGTTTAACTGTTTCGGATAACTAAATGACTGCTTAATGCTTTATCTCCCCGATATCTCTGGGGTTATGTTTATGCTTAAATAAAACCAGGAACAAAACGGCGACTACTCCTGCATAAGCCGCAAAAGTCAGCCAGATATTATGCCAGTCCTTATCTCCCCCATTTACAGTAAAATATTTGTCAATAAGATAGCCGCTTATTTTACTTCCCAAAAAAGCACCAACACCGTTCGTCATCATCATAAACAAACCCTGGGCGCTGGAACGGATGGAAGAATCAGTCGTTGTTTCCACAAACAGGGAGCCGGAGATATTAAAGAAGTCAAATGCCATTCCATAAACGATACAGGAAAGAATGATCATCCATAATCCATCATCTGGGTTGCCATAACCAAACAGTCCGAAACGAAGCACCCAGGCTATCATGGAAAACAGCATCACTTTCTTAATACCAAAACGCTTTAAAAAAAAAGGTATGGCAAGAATGAATACCGTTTCCGAAACCTGGGAAATGGATATGATGATAGTGGAATACTTAACGACAAATGAATCGGTATATTCCGGAACTTTCCTGAAGTCATCCAGGAAAGAATCCCCGTACATATTGGTCAGTTGCAATGCAGCACCCAGGAACATGGAAAAAATAAAAAACAAGGCCATTTTATAATTGGCAAAAAGTTTGAAAGCTTTTAATCCCAGCTGTTCAATAATGGAAGCATCTTTAGCAATAGACTTTTGCGGCGGGCATTTGGGAAGGGTAAATGAATAAATACCCAGGGCGATCGCTGCGATTGCGGCAATCAGGAACTGGTTGGAATTTGCTTTGCTCCCTGAAAGGTTGGTCGTCCATGCAGCAACAATAAACCCAATGGTTCCCCATACCCTTATCGGAGGAAATACTTTTACCACATCCATGCTATTATTCTTGAGGATCGTGTAGGAAATGGAATTGGATAAAGAAATGGTGGGCATATAGCATATCATGGCAGCAAAAACAACATAGTATAATGTACCGGGATCGTTGACCTGTGGTACATAAAACAAAACTGCCCCGTATAAAATATGCAATAAACCATAAAGCCTTTCAGCATTTATCCATTTGTCGGCGATAATACCGGTAAGAGCGGGCATGAACAGCGAAGAAAGCGCAAGAGTAGAAAAAATGGCACCGAACTGTGCCCCCGTCCATCCCTTGGCACTAAAACAATAAGTCCCGATTGTGAGCAGCCATGCTCCCCAGACAAAAAATTGAAAAAAACTAAGTACCGTCAGCCTTAATTTAATATTCATGTAGCAGTTTTAGGATTAAATAAACCAATAGACAAGGGAAGATAAGGATTTTAACCAATCAGCTTAACCGCCAATTATACCGGCATTAGAACCGGTTCTTACAGTAACTTTGCTGCTGATCAATTGTAACGATAAACATGATAGCCACAACTGCTATTTCTTCCGGTCTTCAACAAATAGCCGGTAAAGTAAAATCCGGCCAGCGGATAACTGATGAAGAAGGCCTGTTGCTTTTTGAACAAGCCAGCCTCGGTTTCGTGGGCAGCCTTGCCAACTATATCAAAGAAAAAAAACATGGCGATAAGGTTTTTTTCAACCGCAACTTTCATATAGAACCCACTAATGTATGTGTGTTCAGCTGCAATTTCTGCAGCTACAGCCGTCTTTATGCCAAACGGGAAGAAGGTTGGGAACTCAGCATTGACCAGATGCTGCACATGGTAAAAAAATATGACGGCAAACCCATCACCGAAGTGCATATCGTCGGCGGCGTTCATCCCAAAATGGATCTGCAGTTCTTTGCAGATTTACTAAAAGCCATTAAAGCCCACCGGCCTGAACTCCACATCAAAGCCTTTACTGCGGTGGAGTATGATTATATGTTCCGCAAGGCCAAAGTAAGTGTGGAAGAAGGGCTGAAGTTTCTGGTGAACGCAGGACTAAACTCCATTCCCGGTGGCGGAGCTGAGATTTTCCATCCCGAGATCAGGGAAAAGATCTGTGCCGACAAAGTGGATGCAGCTGGCTGGCTGCTGATACATGAAACAGCGCATAAGCTTGGTCTCCATTCCAATGCCACGATGCTGTACGGGCAAATTGAAAAATACGAACACCGCATTGATCATATGCGGAGGCTACGGGAACTACAGGACAGAACCAGCGGCTTCAACACTTTCATACCGCTTAAATTCCGCAACAAGGACAATGACATGAGTTATGTATCCGAAAGCACACATATACAGGACATGAAAATGTATGCTATTGCCCGTATCTATCTCGATAACTTCCCGCACCTGAAAGCTTACTGGCCCATGCTGGGCCGGCAGAATGCACAACTTTCACTTTCCTTTGGTGTGGATGATATTGATGGCACGATTGATGATACTACAAAAATCTATTCCATGGCCGGCTCCGAAGAACAAAGCCCTTCCATGACGACTGCCGAGCTGGTTACATTAATTAAGCAGGCAAAAAGGGAGCCGGTGGAGAGGGATACTTTGTATAATGAGATAAAGAATTATTCAGGCATAAACATCAGCCCGGAACTTAATTAAAAAAGCCGCCCAATAAGTGGCGGCTTTCAAATATTGTCAGCTCCCATTTACATCACATTATCGTTGTCCCATTATTCCCTTCATTCGTATTATTCACCACTTGCTCTTCCGCAACAAGGCTGCCTTCTGCAGTTTCTGTTTCCGTCACTACTACGGTTTCCACTACTAATGTTTCAGATGGAGTGCTGTACACTTCCTCTCTCCTTTCCACAACAACAGACGCCGGGGCCGGTGCTTGTTTAGCCGGAACAGCTTTGGGTTTCGGCGCTGGTTTCTTTTTTGCAACCTTCTTCACCACTTTTTTAGCGGTTTTCCTTACTGGCTTCTTAGCCGCTTTTCTTTTTACCGTCTTAGCTTTTTTAGGCGCTGCTTTTCTTTTAGCCACCGGTTTACGCTTTGGTTTTGTCCTTACTGCTTTTTTCTTTGGAGCAGCTTTTTTCCTGGATATTTTTCTTTTAACGGGTTTAGCTTTTTTCCCGCCGCGGCGGGCAGGCTTTTTTGATTTCTTTTTAGTTGCCATGGTAATATACTTTAAGCGTTTTGAATGATTTTTTTGAGGTGGACGATAAAATTACAAATGCTTTTATTCAAAAGCATCAATCATCAAAAAAATAATCAGCATTCGGGCAGACTTAATGGGACATTTACGGCGAGACCACCATCCGCCGTTTCTTTATACTTATGATCCATGTCTTTTGCCGTATCCCACATAGTTTTGATAACTGCGTCCAACGATACTTTGGCAAAGTCTGGGGTGCTCTGAAGCGCTAATTGGGAGGCGGTTATCGCTTTAATAGCACCCATTGTATTCCTTTCTATACAGGGCACTTGCACCAATCCGCCTATCGGGTCGCAAGTAAGCCCAAGATGGTGTTCCATGGCGATCTCCGAAGCCATCATCACCTGTTTCTGTGTACCACCCATACATTCTGTGAGACCGGCTGCTGCCATGGCAGAGGAAACGCCGATCTCGGCCTGGCATCCTCCCATAGCGGCCGACAGCGTAGCCCCCTTTTTAAAGATGCTCCCTATCTCGGCAGCCGTCAGCAGGAACTGGATGATCTTATCATCTTTATTTACCTCCCGATAGCTATCGGGACAAAAGGCGATGTAATATTGAAGTACTGCGGGTATTACCCCTGCCGCCCCATTAGTAGGGGCTGTTACCACCCTGCCGAAAGAAGCATTCTCCTCATTTACTGCAAGGGCAAAGCAACTAACCCAGTCAAGGGTATATTTAAAGTCATTCCCCCCCGACCGGATGACGGCAAGCCATGCATCATAATCTGAATAGCTTTTCCCGGCAGTCAGTTTTTTGTTCAGTTCGGCTCCCCTTCTTGTCACATTCAGTCCCCCGGGCAGCATGCCGGGTGTGTGGCAACCCCTGTAGATACACTCTTTCATCACCCGCCAGATGTTTAGCACACCCTCTTTTGTTTCTTTCTCAGCCCGCCAGGCATTTTCATTTTCCATCACAATCTCACTGATGGACATCCCTGTTTTGATGCACCAGTGCAGCAGGTCATCTGCGGTATTGATGGGGAAAGGCAGCTGCATGGCATCTTTAGCCGAGGTCGTTTCCCCTTCCTTTACCACAAAACCACCGCCGACCGAGTAATAAGTTTCGGCAATGGATTCACCATTTCGAACAGAAGCCAGAAAAGTGACTGCGTTGGGATGGAAAGGCAGGGATTCGGTGATCAAAAAGTCAATATCCTCATTCGGATTAAAATCCACTTCATGGATGCCCAGCAGCACTATCTTTCTCATAGTGGTTATGTCATTTATCTTGGGACCGATCTGGTCCACTGCAAAAGTCACCGGGTCATCACCGGCCAGACCCAATTGTACTGCTACATCCGTGCCGTGCCCCTTGCCGGTTTTGGCCAGTGAGCCATACAGCAGCACTTTTATATTGGTAACACCGTGTAAAAGATTTTTTTCGAGCAGCATTTGTGCAAAGCGCTGTGCCGCCCGCCAGGGCCCCAGTGTATGCGAACTGGAGGGGCCTACGCCTATCTTAAAAATATCAAAGACAGATATGGCTTCGTATGACAAAGCGGATGTTTCACCAAAAATACTGCATCGCAGACCTAAGTAGTGCACTACAGAACAAAAACCACGGCTGATAAATCCCTGGCTTATTTAAAAAATAGTATTGGCTCTATTGAACATCCACCAGTTCAATCTCAAAATAGAGGATGGAGTTGCCCGGGATAGGGCCATTTGGCTGGCACCCGTAGGCCATGGAGGAAGGAATAATGAGTTTGATGATTCCGCCCTTCTGTATCAGCTGAAGGCCTAACTGCCAGCCGGCAATAACGCCTCCCAGCTGAAGTGTTATCGGGCTGGTTGTACGGGAATCGAAAATAGTTCCGTTCATCAGCTTGCCGGTGTATTTTACTGAAAGAATAGAATTATAATTCGGTACGGCCCCGCTGCCCGGGTTGATGATCTGGTAATACATACCGCTGTTGTGCTGTATTACAGACATGCCGTTAGAAACGGCATAATTTTGCATTTCTGCATCTTCGCTGGCCACTGTTTTGGGCTGGCAGGAAGTGTCCTTCAGGCATCCGCCTGTAACTATCAGCATCAAAAAAAGACCGGAAAGAAGTATTGTTTTCATATTCCTATTTTGTGACAACCCTTTTACAGACTATATACAGGTATATTTCGCTGCAAAAAAAAATTTTTCAGGAAATCTTTTTTTGTTTGCTCAGCAGTTCCCGGTATCGCTGCTCGTTCATCTCCCACCGGTGGCGGGCAGAAAATACCACAATAAAAATAACAGTAAGCAGGAGGCCGGCCAGTACCACCAATGTACCCGAATGGCTTAAATTGATGATCATAACAGCCCGGGTGTACCATTCTGAAAAATAAGTTATGAATATTCCTCCTGATAATAATGCAGCAAGGGGCAACCCTGCAGCGAGTTGCCAGATTAACCGTTTCTTTTTGTTACGGTTTTGTTCCCAATAGGCAATAAACTGTTTTTCTTCTTCTGTCAGCATCATTCATACCCGCCCGGCATAATCCGTTTCGGACGGGCAAAGTTAAGCCCAAAGGATTGTTCCGCTTGCATCCCCGCAGCAAAATATCTATCTTGTACGTTCTAATATCTTACTATCTTGAAACTGGCTCCCCTGCTGGCAGAATTTCTTTACACAAATAAACGCCTGGACTTGCCCGGTATCGGCATTTTTTTGCTTGATCCGGCCATCTCCGTGGATTCCGATCAGCTAAAATCAGGAAAACAAACGGTTACTGAAGGCATCAGTTTTGAAACTAATACTGCTGTGAAAGAATCCCCTGACCTCGTCAGCTTTATTGCCTCCAGCACTGGTAAAATAAAAGCCCTGGCTGCGGCCGATCTTGATTCGCACCTCGAGCTGGCCCGGCAATTCCTGAATATCGGCAAGCCTTTTTTATTTGAAGGAATTGGCAGCCTGAGCAAGCTGCAGGCCGGTCAGTTCAGTTTCAGCCCAGGGGCTGTTCTGACGGAGAGGGTGAAAGAGGCAACGATTAAAGAGAGTAGCCTGGACCAGGATACAGAAGAACCCGGAGGCGGATTTAAAAGCATTTTTTATGGCAGAAAAACCAAACCCCGCACCAAAAAAGTGTTGGTTATCCTGTTGATGCTGGCAGGACTTGTTTTTGCTATTTGGGGCGGATATACGGTGTACAAAAAAACAACTACTAAAAACAATGAAGCATCCGCTGGAGAAATTGCTGATAATAATGACAACAAAACCACACAAGAGCCAATACCCGCAAGTGATACAACCGCAGCTAAAAAGGATACTGACGCAAATATCAGTTCCGAAAAATTGGCGCCGGGTAATTACAAATTTGTGGTAGAAACAGCCGATAAGAGAAGAGGACTGAAGCGCTATGGCCTGCTGAAGGGTTTCGGACTTGATGTAAAAATGGAAACCGGTGACTCCCTCAGCTTCAAAATATTTTTTGTATTGCCAGCTGCACCAGCAGACACCTCCCGCCTTTTAGACTCATTAAGATGGCTCTACACACCACCCGGCCGCAAAGCATTTGTTGAAAATTGAAAAGAGGCTGTCTCAAAAGTGTTTTGGAACACAACGAACACTAAGAAAACACTAAGAGCACAACGCAAATAGCCTTTAATATTAATAGTCTTTGTGTCCGTTGTGCCTTCTTTGTGTTCGTTGTGA
>JBQTHS010000158.1:0-4248 GCA_052389635.1 Bacteroidota bacterium
GATGTACCAGGTCAATATCATAAAAACGGTAGTCCCGCAACACATCTATTACCAGTTCGAAGGCCGGGAAATAGTGAGCTGATTCAAATTTGGTACAGATAAAATGCACTGCCTCAATCAGCCGGGCCTTGCTGCGGTTATTTTCCACCACTCCATCCCTGCTATGCCGCACCGGGCTGATAGTGAAAATAAATTTCAACCCGGGGTTGAATTGTTTCAACTGTTTCAGACAATCTCCGAGGATTTCTTTTATCTCATCCGCTTCCAGCAAATTTTTCTCAAACCAGTTGGCAGGCGCCCGGTGACAATTAGCAACGGCCTCCCCAAGCCCCTCCAAAGAAGGGGTTTTCGAAATCTCCGCTAAGTGAGTTAATCTGTACGTAAAAGAAGAGCCAAGCGTAATAATAAGCCAGTTGGCTTGTTTTAAAAAATGATATGCCTTTTGCTGTGAGTTATTGATATTGCTCACCGCTTCTTCCCTGCTGGTATTTGAAAACCGGGAATGATGGTTCCAGCTATGCCATACTTCGTTCAGCTGAAACAGATCCGACCCACTGTATTTCTTGTTATCAATATACAAAAGCAGGCTTTTACAAACTGCATCAGGCCCGAATAGTATCCCGTTTGGGTTCTGCAGTGTTTCAAATTTCAGTTCAGCCAATGCATTGCCGATATGTTCGGTGAAGCAGGAGCCGACAAGCATGATCCTGTCCTGGTAGGTAACCGGCTCCGGTAGTTTTTTCAGATCTATGTTCAGTAACAAATCCATATAATACAAAGCCAATGGCTAATGGCCATTAGCTGTTAGCTTCTTTAAACAAATATTTCCGAAGCGATCCTCAAACTCTCCACCAAAGCCTCTTTGTTAATTCCGGTGCTCATACCCTTCCCCTCAAAATATCCGATCATCAGTTCTGTATTCATATTTCCTACGAGCTCATCATCCGCCATGGGGCATCCGCCGATACCTTTTAAGGCGCCGTCAAATCGTTTGCAGCGGGCCTTTACGGCCGCTTCCAGTTTCTCTTTCCAGTTAGCCGGAGTGGAATGAAGGTGAACACCGATTTCTGTGCCAGGCAATGACTCGGTAAGATAACTGGTCATATCATATACCTGTTCAGCCCTGGCAATGCCAACTGTATCGGCCAGTGAGATAATTCCAATATCCATCGCCACCAATTTGTTTACCCATTCAAAAACTATTTCTTCATCATAAAGGTCGCCATAAGGATTTCCAAAACCCATGGAGATATAAACCACCAGTTGCTTACCGGTTTTAATGCAAATGTTTTGAATTTCCTCCACCCTGCCCAATGATTGCTCAATGGAGGAATTGGTATTGCGCTGCTGAAAGATTTCAGAAACAGAAAAAGGAAAACCAAAATATGTAATCTGTTCAAAGGCCGCCGCCGCTTCTGCACCTCTGTAATTAGCGATAATTGCCAGCAGTTTCGTTTTTCGGTCTGCTATCTCCAGCATTCTGACTACTTCACTGGTGTCTGTCATCTGCGGAATGGCCTTTGGCGAGACAAAGCTTCCAAAATCAATTGTATCAAACCCCACCTTCAGCAACGAATTAATGTATTCAATCTTTTTTGCTGTTGGAATAAATGTTTTCCATCCCTGCATGGCATCACGGGGACATTCGATGAGTTTGATGCTCTGTTGATGCATACTACGAAGTTAAGAGAGTATTAACATTCTTGCACAATCCGCCAGTCTGGTCAAATCCTGAAATGAATTATACAAAATTCCCGGGCTACCCATCTTCACTTTATAGTTCCCATTGCAATAACTGCAAATCCGGAGATATCCATTGCAAAATTCAGTTTCAATTCAACCTGCACCGGTTATAATCTTGTACCATAAAATAAATAAACTATGAAAAAGATTATTCTTATTGGCGGGTTCCTGCTGCCGCTTGCCTTGCAGGCCCAGCAGTCATCGAAAAGTATTTCCTTTTACTTGCAGGGCGGGTACCGGAGTGCACCCTATATAAAAGAAGCAGGGCATAAAGGCATCGTTTCAACAACGGAGACAAACCATCACCGCTGTATCATATTCAATGCCGGCCTGCAGTGGGATATTGCTGATAAATGGCGCATAGGCCCTTCATTCACCTATGACCATTTTGGTACCAAACACCGCTCGGTTGAATTCAGCAACCTGAGTTATTTGCTCCGTCTTGACAGGACATGGGTAAAGAAAAAAAATTATAACATATACTCAGGCGCTGCAGCAGGCATTAGAAAGGTCAGGAAATTTGAAGATGAAACAGAAACAGCACGCAAAACAGTGCTGGGATATCAGATTTACCTGGCCGGGTTCAACTACAAAGTCTTTAACAGGTTTTTTCTTGATGTGAATGCCGGATGGGGCGTTTCAGGAATTGTAAGTGTGGGCGCAAAATACCGCTTTTGATCAGTAAGCATTATTTCCGCTGTCTCATCACTTCATACAGTATCATCCCGGCTGCTACTGACACATTTAAACTTTCAAAATCCTCCTTCATAGGAATTTTTATTTTTTCATCACAAATTTTCATCAATGCAGGAAAAACCCCTTTTTCTTCGCTGCCCATTACAACAGCACAGGGTTCCGTTAGATCGGTCTCAGTAATTGTTTTTGCCGCCTTCATATCACTGGCGTACACTTTTATACCGTTCAGGTGCAGTTCATCAACGGCTTTCATCAGGCTGTTAACACGGCATACAGCAATCTTTTCCAAAGCTCCGGCAGATGTGAGTATCGCATCTTCATTCAGCGCCCCCACTCCTTTATCGGGAATAATAATGGCATGAACACCGGTGCACCAGGCTGTGCGGGCAATGCCCCCGATGTTCCTGATATCAGTAATGCCATCCAGTATTAAAAATAAAGGTGCCTCGCCGCTTTCCGTTACTAATGAAATTATATCCTGCAGGTTCTGGTACTGCACTTTGGCGATCAGCGCCACCACTCCTTCATGCCCGGTGATATTAAATCCATTGAGTTTGGCAGTCGGGACGTAATTAACCGGCACCGCATTTTGTGCAGCCAGTTTTTTTATCTCATTTATATCAGCTCCTGTTGCTTTTGTATCAAGATATATCCTGTCCAGTTGCTGATCGGATTGCAATGCTTCCATTACAGTATTGCGTCCAATCACCAATGAACTTTTCTTAGGCCTGTGCTGGTGCCGGAAATTTTTCACTTTTCAAAAATAATGGTTTTGCCACTGAAGCATTGAAACACAGAAGCCAGCCAGAAATTAAAAACCCCGAATGATTTTCCAATCTTTCGGAGTCTTCTAAAACCCCTCCTTCGGAGGGGCTTGGTGAGGCCTATTTCAACCCAAATGCTTTTTTCACCTTCGCCACATAATCTGTTTTCTCCCAGGTAAACAACTCTACTTTTTTTGTCACTTTCCTGCCATCCGGCGATATAAATGTTTTCTCCAGCACCTGTGGTTTGCGTCCCATGTGGCCATAAGCAGCCGTTTCGCTGTATATCGGGTTGCGGAGCTTTAATCTTTGTTCGATAAAATACGGACGCATATCAAAGATGCCTTCCACTATTTTGGCAATTTGCCCGTCCTTCATCTTCACCTTTGCCGTGCCATAAGTATTTACATTGATACTGGTGGGTTGTGCCACACCAATTGCATAAGATACCTGCACCAGTACTTCGCTGCATAGCCCTGCTGCCACAAGATTTTTTGCAATATGCCTTGTTGCATAGGCAGCGGAACGGTCCACCTTTGAAGGATCCTTTCCGCTGAAGGCGCCGCCACCGTGTGCACCTTTGCCTCCATAAGTATCTACAATGATTTTTCTTCCTGTAAGACCGGTATCACCGTGCGGGCCGCCAATGACAAACTTGCCGGTGGGATTTACATGGTACCTGATATTGCTGTTGAACAGCTTCGCATATTTTTTATACTTCGCCTTTATCCTTGGTATCAGTATATTGATGACATCACTCTTAATCTTTGCCAGCATTCTGGTCTCGCTGTCAAAATCATCATGCTGGGTGGAGATAACTATGGCGTCAATACGTACGGGTTGGTTCTTATCATTGTATTCCAATGTCACCTGGCTCTTGGCATCAGGGCGCAGGTAAGGCATTTTAGAATTCTTCTCCCGGCGGATAGCAGCCAGTTCAATCAGCAGGTTATGTGCCAGGTCAAGTGCCAGCGGCATATAATGATCTGTTTCGTTGGTGGCATAGCCAAACATCATCCCCTGGTCACCGGCGCCCTGCTCTTCT
>JBQTHS010000159.1:0-29574 GCA_052389635.1 Bacteroidota bacterium
GCAACTGTTATTGGGCGGCGCCTGTATAAATGTTTTATCCGGCGATGCTTTCATCATCTGGTGCAGGATACCGGTTTCGGTGGCAACAATATATTCCTGCGAGCTATCTGTCTGTGTGTATTTCAAAAGCCCGGTGGTGGAGCCGATAAAATCAGCCAACCGCAACACAGGGTCTTCACATTCGGGGTGGGCGATCAGTTTGGCATTGGGGTGCCGCACTTTCAGTTTGGTTATTTTTTCCAGGCTGAATATCTCATGCACCATGCAGGCCCCGTTCCAAAGCAGCATGTTCCGCCCCGTCACTTTGTTGATATAGGCCCCCAGGTTTTTGTCAGGCGCAAAGATGATGGGTTGTGTTTCCGGAAAACTCTCCACAACAATCTTTGCATTACTGCTGGTACAAATCACATCGCTCAGCGCTTTGATGCCGGCGCTGCAGTTGATATAACTCACCACCACATGGTCAGGATGTTTCTCTTTGAATTTTTTGAATAGGGGCGGCGGGCAACTGTCACTGAGGGAGCAGCCGGCTTTCAGGTCAGGTATCACCACTTTTTTGGCCGGGTTCAGGATCTTCGCTGTCTCTGCCATGAAATGCACACCCGCAAAAACGATCATATCTGCTTTTGTCCTCTCTGCCTGCTGGGCCAGTCCGAGGCTGTCGCCGATATAATCCGCCACATCCTGTATATCCGGCTCCTGGTAGTAGTGCGCCAGCAGCACGGCGTTTTTTTCCTTCTTCAGCCGCTCAATCGCTGCAAACAGGTCCAGCGCAGGGTCCAGGTCAACATCCAGGAAACCCCGTTTCTCTACGTTTGCCCTGGTTATATCCGCATTTGCTTTGCTCATCATTTCGTTTTAATTCAAGAGGGCAATATTCAACCAACTCCCCAACATTTTCAAAACAAAATTTTTTATCGCCTGTATTAATACAATAATAGTATTAATATAATTTTATAAAAAAGAGCTTATTATTATTACAACTGTGGATTAGTGCATAAACTCTTTGTCAAAATTACTGCTTTGTTTTAATCCACATTTTTTTAGGTGTAATCCACAGCCGGCTTCTATACCCAGCGTTTGTTGTAGTCATATATCCACATTACTGTGAATTAACTACGGTGCAGAAACAATAGTCTCCGGGTTTCGCCACAGCGGTGGATGGAGAAGGTATAAAAGGTGAATTGTACAGCAGCCCGATCTGAAACAAGGACTAACAGCTTTTTAATTTCCAAGCATCCTCTTTATTTTCCACGTTTCACAGCGGGTTATTCACAGAAATAATCTCCGGTTCACACAGAAGGGTGGAAAAATAGTTGAGGAACAGGACAAATACCGGCCCGAAACCGCCGGGAACTGAATACACAAACGGCCAACCGGTGAAACAGGAAACCCGTACATTTAATACCTTAAAAAAGAATAGTATGAAATTCCTGAAACAATTAACCGTTACAGTTTCGCTGGTATTTATAACCGTCATTGCCCATGCGGATGAAGGTATGTGGCTCCCCCAATTGCTGGCCCAACTAAACGAAAGGCAGATGAAAACCATGGGTATGAAGATCAGCGCCAGGGATATCTATGATATTAATAAAGGAAGTCTGAAGGATGCTATAGTCAGCTTCGGCGGCTTCTGTACCGGGGAGATTATTTCATCAAAAGGACTTATACTCACCAACCACCATTGCGGCTTTGATGCCATACAAAATCATTCCACGCTGGAACGTAATTATATAAGAGATGGTTTCTGGGCCAAAAACAACGGCGAAGAAATCCCCAACCCCGGCCTTTTCGTAACATTCATCATCCGCATTGATGATGTGACCAAACAGGCGCTGAATGGTGTAACCAGCGCAATGGATGAAAGAGAAAGACAATCTGCCATTGATAAGAATATTGCTGAGCTGAGAAAGAATGTAAAAAAAGAAAGCTACCAGGACAGCTATGTCCGCGGCTTTTTTGAGGGCAACCAGTATTACCTGTTTGTCATCGAAACATACAGAGATGTGCGACTGGTGGGCGCCCCGCCATCAGCCGTCGGCAATTTTGGAAAAGACACCGACAACTGGATGTGGCCCCGCCATACCGGTGATTTTTCCATGTTCCGGATTTATGCAGGCAAAGACAATAAGCCGGCAGAATACTCTGCGGATAATATTCCCTATACCCCAAAAAGAGCATTGTCCATTTCTTTAGATGGAATTAGTGAAGGCGACTTCACTATGATATTTGGTTTCCCCGGCAGAACCACACAGTACCTGCATTCATCAGCAGTGGAACAAATAATGACCGTGAACGACCCGGCCAAAATAGCCATCCGTGAAAAAACCCTGGCGGTGATTGATGGTTTTATGCGCAAGGATGAACAAATCAAAATCCAGTATGCGGCGAAATATGCAGGTATCCAGAATTCCTATAAAAAATGGCAGGGCGAAGTGCTGGGCCTTACCAGCACCAATGCATTGGGTAAAAAGAAGGCGTACGAGGCAGAGTTCCAGAAAAGAGTAAACGCCAACCCGAAGTGGAAAACAATTTATGGCTCGTTGCTCAGCGACCTTGAAAAAATTTATGCGGAGTTTTTGCAATACGGAGAGCACCGGGATTATTATAATGAGATCATCAGCCGCATTGAAGTGTTTACCGTGGCCGCACAGCTGAACAACCTGATTGCAGCCAAAGAAAAAAACGGGGATGCCGGACTGACAAAAGCCCTCCCGCAGGTGCAGGAACGGCTGCAGGATTTGTACAAAGAGTTTAACCCGGCTGTTGACAGAAAACTGTTTGAAGTGCTGATGGAAATGTTTGACCGTAACCAGGAGGAAAACCTAATATCACCGGAACTCAACCAAAGGGCCGGAAGAGCAGGCGGCTATGGGCAATTAGCGGAACAGCTTTATGCAACATCGGCGTTGAGCGATGGAGAAAGAATACTGACCGGGCTTACGGCAAAACCGGGTACAACACTGGAAGAACATAAAAAAGATGTATTGAACGAACTCTATGTTTCGCTTTCCGCGGCATACAGCACTAAGGTTTCCAAACGGCTTAATGAACTGCAGGGAGACATCAATAAACTGCAACGGGCCTATATGCAGGCACAAATGGAAGTGTTCGGGGAAAAAACATTTTACCCCGATGCCAACAGCACCCTGCGGGTTACGTTTGGCAAGGTGAAAGGGTATAACCCCCGTGATGCTGTGAAGTATGATTATTATACTTACCTGGACGGGGTGATGGACAAATACAAACCCGGCGATTATGAATTTGATGTGCCGGATAAGCTGAGAACCCTGTACAAGACCAAAGATTACGGGCAATATGCCATGAATGGGAAAGTCCCCGTTTGTTTTATCGCCATGAACCACACCACCGGCGGCAACTCCGGCAGCCCGGCACTGGATGCCTGGGGCAACCTCGTCGGACTGAACTTTGACCGGGTATGGGAGGGCACCATGAGCGACATCAACTACGACCCCTCCATTTGCCGGAATATCATGGTGGATATCCGGTATGTATTATTTATTACAGATAAATATGCCGGGGCAGGCCACCTGGTGCAGGAAATGAAGCTGGTACACCCCAAGAGGAAATAGTTAATTGTTTTATTGGTTAATTGGGGATTAGGGTTGTCATCACAAAGGACCCCCCCTTTTAAAAAGCCTGTTTCCCAATTAACTAATTAACGTGTTTACCAACATCATATCCCCAAAAACCCTAATTTTGCCGCCTCCCCAAACTGACCCTTTGGGGACTTTAAAACCCTATACAAAAGCAGTATGTCAATCATTCAAACAATAAGGGACAAAGGAGCAAGAATAACCGTTGTAATTATAGCAATTGCCCTGGTGGGATTTATCCTGACCGATTATTTCCAAAGCCGCGGACGGGGAGGCGGAGGCCCTTCTGAAACGATCGGCAGTGTGAACGGAAAAAAAATAGGCTTCAACGATTTTAATTTCAAAGTACAGCAGGCCGAGGACCAAATGAAGCAGCAGGGCTACCCTGCCGGGCCACAGATGACACAGAAAGCTATTGATGATACCTGGGACCAGGAAGTAAACCGCATCCTGATAGAAGAAGAGTTTGAAAGGCTGGGTATAAATGTGAGTAAAAAAGAACTTGGCGACATATTGTACGGCGCCAACCCGCCGCAGGACCTGAAAAGCCAGTTTACTGACTCCCAAACGGGGCAGTACAACGCCATAGAGGCCAAGAAACAGATTGACCAGATGCTGAAAAAAGGCACAGCGGAGCAGAAAGCCAATATAAATAATTATATCAACCAGCTCATATTGCAGCGCAGGTACGAAAAATACATGTCGCTGTTCAGCAACAGCACCAATGTGCCCCGGTGGTTGGTGGAAAAAAAGAATGCTGATGAAAGCCAGATGGCAAAAGTTTCAGTGGTTAAGGAAGTATATGCCTCCATACCCGACAGCACCATTAAAATAGAGGACAAGGAAATTTCCGATTATATCAGCAAGCACAAAGAAGATTTTAAGCAGGAAGAAAGCCGCAATATCAGCTTTGTTACATTCAGCGCAGCGCCATCCGCTTCGGACAGCGCCTACGCAAAAGACAGGCTGCTTGAGCTGAAAACAGCTTTCGACAGCACAGATAACCTGGAGCAGCTGCTTGCCAGCGAAGGAGTGGACCCCAACTACAATTATGATGGATACCGCAGCGGCAAATCCATCCAGTCGCTGTTCAAAGATTCTATTGTCAGGATGCCGGTAGGCGGCATATATGGCCCTTACCTCGAAGGAAGCAGTTACATACTGGCAAAACTGGAAGGCGTACGCCAGATGCCCGACACGGTGAAAATCCGGCACATACTGGTGGCTACTGTGCAAAGGGATCCGCAATCCGGGCAAAGCTATATGGTCCGTGATACAGCAACTGCCCATATACTGGCAGACAGCATCCGGACAGCGATTGCCAAAGGGTCCAACTTTGATACGCTTTGTGTAAAATTTTCTGAAGACCCCGGAAGCAAGGACAAGGGCGGCATATATGAAAGTGTTTATTCGGGCCAGATGGTGGGCTCTTTCAATGATTTTATTTTCCTGAACCCCATTGGTAGTAAAGGCATTGTAAAAACACAGTTCGGGTATCATTATATTGAGGTACTTTCTCAAAAAGGAGCAGGCGCCGGTTATAAGATAACTATGCTGCCCAAAGAAATAGTGGTAAGCCCCGAAACTGATAACAATGCCAGCAACCAGGCCAACCTGTTTGCCGGCGACAGCCGTGATATCAAATCTTTTGAGGCCAACTATGAAAAGAACCTGAAACCCAGGGGCATCAACAAAGGACTGGCAACGGTAACTCCCAAAGACGGGCAGATCATGGGCCTCGGATTTTCGAGGAGTTTTATCAGAAGTATTTTTGAAGCAAAAGGCGGCCAGGTGCTGAAGCCGGAGAAAATTGACGATAAGTATGTGGTGGCAGTAATCACCGAAGTATTGAAAGAAGGAACTATGCCTGTGACAAGTGCAAGGCCAGCAGTGGAAGCAGTGCTGCGCAATAAAAAGAAAGCAGAGATGCTGAAACAAAAAGCAGGTAAAGTGAGCACACTGGAAGCCGTAGCAGCAGCATGGGGCGGCAAATCAATCGAAACAATTGACAGTGTCCGGATAGCAGGAGGCACTAATCCCCTTGCCTATGAACCAAAAATAACAGGGGCTGTTTTCAACCCGGCTAATAAAGGGAAACTGGTACCCGAAGTGTTGGAGGGACAAAGCGGGGTGTATGTGGTGAGGGTGGACAGCATTTCTGCCACACCCGTTACCGCAGGCAGTGTAGCCGACCAGCGCAAGGCGCAGGCCGATCAAAAAAAGACAGGCTATAACCCGATAACGGCCCTGAAAAAAGAAGCCACGATAAAAGACAGGCGGACGGAAAGATATTAATAGAAAGGGCAATCAAAACTAACTGCAACCCTGTCCGCCAGCTGGCGGACAGGGTTTTCTTTTGCCGATGTCGCAAACAGGCCCGGAATCTCTTTGTTATTTTTACATACAGTATGAGTGAACCCATCATTAATAAAGTAGCTGAAAGCGGGCTGGTAACGCTGGACATGGAAAGCTGGTATCCCCGTGGTGAAACAGCATTGTTTGACCTGAAGGATCATCTTTTTATGGGTATGATACTGAAAGAAAAAGATTTCAGGGAGGCATTAAAAAACCTGGACTGGACAAAATACCAGGGAAAAAATGTGGCCCTCTTCTGCAGCGCCGATGCCATTATTCCTGTATGGGCATGGATGCTGGCAGCCGCTTACCTGCAGCCGGCAGCTAAAGAAATTGTAATGGGCGATGAAAAAGAACTGCATAAGCAGCTCTTCCTCAAAAACCTTTCTACCATTAATGTGAATGATTACACCGATAAACGCATAGTGATAAAAGGCTGCGGCGAAACCCTCATCGCCGGTTATGTATATATGGAAATTACCAAACTGCTGCGGCCGGTAGCCAAAAGCATCATGTACGGCGAACCCTGCAGTACCGTACCAGTGTATAAAAAAACTGCTACACCGAAGTAAACTATTTGACGATTCACTATTGCCCATTCACTCTCAGAACCACCCCCTTTTCCTGAATGCAATCAACATAGCTATCGGGATCAGCAGCATCAGCGCAACAGCCGTGTAGAACCCCCATTTCTGGTGAAAGAAATCCACATTGGCATCGAAGTTCATCCCGAATATGCCGCCAATGACCGTGGCGGGCGCCAGCAGGCAGGTAACAATGGCCATCACCTTCATCACTTCATTCATTTTCAGGTTTACGTTGTTGATGTGCAGGTCCTGCATGCTCACCATCACATCCCGGTAGTTCTCCACTAAGTCTATGGCCTGAACGATATGGTCATACACATCTTTGTAATATTTAGTGTGACGGTCTTCCAACAGTTCACTTTCGCTGCGTAAAAAACCATTCACCACTTCCCTTACCGGGGCGAAATTTCTTTTCAGTACAATCAGTTCTTTTCTCAGCCGGGTGATATGCGCAAGGGCCCTCGGGTTGTTGGCCCTTGTTACTTCATCTTCTACTTCCTCAATCCGGTCGCCTAATTTCTCCATTACAAGGAAGTAGTTGTCCACAATCATATCCAGCAGTGTATAGCACAACAGGTCGGCGCCCCGCTGCCGCAGCTTGGTATTGGGTATCTTTAGTTTTTCCCGCAGCGGGGTGAACACATCCCGGCGGGCATCTTCCTGGAAGCTGATGACCACATCTTTGGCCAGTATGATGCTGATCTGTTCCTGCTCCACCGCATCTTTTTCTTCATTGTAGTACAGCATATTGAGCAAACAGAAAATGCTGTTGTCCGCCTCATCTAATTTCGGCCGCTGGTTGATGCTGAGGATGTCTTCGATAACAAGGGGGTGAATATCAAAATGGGCGCAGACAGACTCCACTTCTGCCTTTCGCAGCCCGTCAATATTAATCCAGGTGTTGCGGCCGCTGGTCTTGTACATAAAGCAGTCGCCGACAGAATTCAATTTTTTTTCTTCCAGCGATTCGGCGTTGTAGTCAAACACAGACACCACTACATCTTTGGCCTCTTCCCGTTGCGGGATGACAGTGGGATTGACCGATAAAATTTCTTTCGTCCGCCTGGTGGCAAACAGGTTGGGCAGGTACAGGTATTTCAGGTATTTATCCGGGCGGAGTTTATCAAGGTTCATAAAGGGAAGTTAGGAAAATTATTCCGGCGGCAGGCTGTTGTAATAAGAAACAAGGCTGATATAATCGCCGTCGGATTTCCCTTTTAGCTTATTGCTGCTGATGTACTGTAGCAGTTCGTTTTTTTTGCCACTGAGCACATCCGGAATGGCAGACAGTGATTTCAACGGTGAGAATATATTATTGTATAAGATACAATAACGAATGCCGGTGGTAATGCGCTGTTCCGCCGTGGCGGAACCATACGGTTTTGTTTCCAGTATTTCCTTGTACAATTTTTTAAATAATAAAGCGGCTCCCTCTGCCAGCAGCAGGTGCCAGCCTGCGGTGGCGGAAGTGCCGGTGCCGATATAAGAGGAGTGAACGAAATGATATTTCTTCTGGGTGGCGCTGTCGGTAAGCCAGATTTCACGGATGCGGCTGGTGGCTATAAGCGGGTTGCCCGATTTATCCTGGTAATGCACCTCATCGGCCAGCAGGTCAATCTTTATCTGTACACTGTCATACTTTTTTCCCGCCGGCAAAATCAGTGACCCCCGCATCCATTGTTCACTGAAGAAAGGGGTGCCATCCACCACTTTCACATACCTGACAAGAGAATAGGGCTCGCCACCAAGCACAAAGAACAGGCCGCTGAGCGGACTTACATCATCCTTGTCCACATTTACCACCCGCAGCTGCGGCCGGGCCGCAACAGTTGCCAGCAGAAAACAAACCATGATAAAATGCCGGGCAGGCTTCATGCTATTAAAGTTATTGAAACTATTTTATTGAACCGGAACTAAACCATTACCGGCCCCTGCGGGTAAGATATTGATTAATCAGGGCCTCATATTTCCGGGTATTGTCCGGATCGTAATCTGCAAATCTTGCCAGCTCCTTTCCTTTATCATCGGTAAACACTAGGAAGGGAATGGTACTGAAACGGAAAATATCCTGTACTTCTTCAATCTTTTCTGCTGCGATGATGAACTGCGGCCAGTCCATGTTTTGCTGCTGCAGGGCCTGCCGCCATTCCTCTTTGTTCAGGTCAATGGAAATGCTGACAATGTTCAGCCCCCCTGATGAAAACTGCCGGTGCAGTTCTTTCAGTTGCGGAATTTCTTTGAGGCAGGGGGTGCACCAGCCGGCCCAGAACACCAGCATATTCAGCGGGGCAGCCGTATCCATGATGTGCCAAAAAGGGCCACCGGCAGATTGCAGCAGCAGATTGGGGTACGGCATGCCGGCATCCGGGCGGAGGGCCAGGTAGCCGGTGAATTTTTTACCGGCGGCTGACTGCTGAATCGGTTTATCAAACAGCAGCAGCAGTTCTTCCAGTTCCTTTTCCGTGTATTGCTGTCTTGAATCGTAAATGCTTTGCAGCAGGAAAAAAGAAAAGGGATGCTGCAGTATTTCTTTTTTCAGCACAGCCATTTTTTTACTTCGCTTCACCGTGTCTTTATCACCCATCCAGCCAATATCGGTAAACTGGTTTTTAAAAAGCAGTTCGGTTTCCTGCATGGCACGGATCCGCAAGTAAGGGCTGGTACCCATTGTGCCGCTGATGATTGTTTGTCCCTTCTCCAGGTAAAACAGATCCCGCAGGTATTGCAGGCTGTCGGCGCCGTAGGTATGGTTGCGGAACTGCAGCCGGATGGGTTTGCCGGTGTCGCCTTCATACCAGTAATGAAGAGCAGCAGGGAACGGCACAAAAAAAGAGTCTGCTTTTATCCGGAAAACAAAGTGCCCGTTTTTGCACTCCGCGGAATACAGCGGTGTTTTCCATTTTTTGGCTTCCGCTAAATACAGTTTCCCATCCGGGACGCCGGTTACATTTCCTTCGATGATGATATCTGCATTATCATTTTTCTGGCTGTTGCAGGCAGCCAGCAATGCTAAAAGAACAACCAGGACTTTCATGAAATATTTGAAGGAATGAAATTACGGAAGATATGGGGTGCGGAGTTCGCAGCTTTCTGCTGTGCGGATATACCGGATCTTTTCAGGGGTAAAAATCAACAGCCTGTATCAGCCTGACGATTGTTCAGCAAAACTGTAAAAAAACGCTGAAAATTACCTGGTTTTTTTACACAGTTCATGTTGTATGTTCACCATTCGTCTTGGTGATTCGAATTGAAAGTATGGGTCCAAAGAAACAGGGTGTGTCCCGGAAGCGTTGGAATAAGGCAGACTCTTCGTCCCGATAGCTATCAGGGTTGGCTTTTGTGTGTGGGCTTTGTGTGCCTTGTCCCGCAAAAGGCGGGATGTTTGACTTGGTGCGTTGGCATTTTGGGTCTGTCCACTCTATTGTGCAATGCTTGTGCAATCAATGTGCAATTCATTTTAGCTGGTAAAAAGCCCCTGCACCAAAACATCTGCAATAACAGGAAAAAAAATTCTGTGTAATTGCGGAGAGTAAAATAATTTTGCAATGGACAAATAAAATTCTGGCGAAGGAGTGTATGCCCGGCTTATTAATTGCCAACATCATCTTGAAGAGCGGTATGAATCGAGAGGTTCAAGTACGGTTCTGTGAGGAGCAGGGGGCAAAATCCCCTTGCTTACTCGACTGCCCGCCATATTTTGTCTTAGGTTCTCTGAATATTTCTAATTGTCCGGTGTTTGTTTTATAAGGGCGTTTGAGGCCAAACATATTTACTATGTGTTCAGGAATTGGGAGTTTACTTAAGTTGCCCGGCTCAACTTTAATAGCACCAGAGCCATAACTTTTTCCAACAAGTTTTAAATTTTCCAAAGTATCAGGATGATTAAGTACCTGCCAAAGTTTATCAATAAATTCTTTGTCATTATAAATAGGATAAACACAAAGAAATCCTGTCAATGGTAAAACTCCAGCTTCATTTTTTATAAACCTTGTGTTTCTTCTTCCGAGATATGCAAATAACAATGGAGGCACTTCCCTTTTCTCCATTTTGTACCACGGTCTTCGTTGTTGAATAAGTGAACGATTAGGAAGCCCCATTTCTTCACCCACTTTCAAGTAATTAGAAATTGCTTTGGGCAATTTGTCCTGTCCTTTAATTGAGAGTAAATATGTCGGACGGTTTTCTTTTTCCAATTCCTCAACATCATTTGTCGTCAAAACACTTTCAGTTGCATCTTTTGTTCTGCCAACTGCCCTTTTTAAAAATTCTTTTGGAATTTGTAAATCTTTGACTTGTTGTGCTGTCAAAAAGAAAAACTCATTTGAACCTGTTGCTATGCCTCTCATTACATTTGCAAAGTCATTCAAATGAAACTTGAATCCGTTATTATTTTGTTCAGGTCTTGAAAAACCGGTTGCAATTCCTTCTTTGAGTCGCCGGTCAATTACCTCAATAGTTTCAAACATCTTTTGTTTGAAGTTTGAAGAAATAAAATTGAAAAGGTCTGCTGAATATGCTTGATTAGCTTTTACCCAATGAAGAGTTTTAGTTGGTTTAGAATTTTTGATTAAGAAAACCATTGCATTAGTATCAACATTTGGAAATGGAGTAGCTTTTTCATCAAATGTAATTACACTTTCAATACAAAATGTTGAGGAAATCCATTTCCATAAATTCTTTGCAAACTTTCCTTCGCATGTGTCTGCAGGCATAATGAAAGCAAGTTTTCCATCTTTCTCTAAAAGGTTCAATGCCTGAATGAGAAAAAAAATGTGATAACCAGCTCTGCCATCAATAGTATTTCCTGTTATACTTATTGAAAGCTGTTTAAGCAATAGCTTTGTTTCCCCGTCAATTCGATGATGCCTGATATATGGCGGATTTGCAACTATCGCTTTAAATTTTCGTTGAGGCGGATTCTTGATAAAATCTCTTTCTTCAACGAAACAGCTTTTGCGATTGTAAATTTCATCCTCTAAAACTTTGGTGTCAATATCAGTTCCGAAAAAAGAAATTTTTAGTTTGTTGAGTTTTAGCAATGCCTCATAAAATGCACCCCTGCCTGTTGCTGGGTCGAAAACTAAATCTGTGTTTTCAGAAACATATGCAACCATTGCATCTGCAACCCAACTTGGTGTCCAAAACTGCCCTTTATCTCGAAGGATTTCTCTTTCGTTCCATTCTGTTGGCAGCGTTTGATGTGATTTTATTTTTCCCATCAGAGTTGATTTAAGAGATTTAAAGCATCAGGGGTAATTTCAAGTAAGCCGCCTTCAAATTTTACATATGGTAAAATGTGACCGCTCTTATCTTCTATGTAAGCTGGAATTAATTTAGGCCTTTCGTTCGCAATGCCGAGGGGATAGGCGTAATGATAATAATATTTGTAAATCGCTTTCTTTGTAGTTGCACCGCCTGGTGCTTGAAATACTTGTTCAGTTGGAAGTATTAAACCATCTGTAACCAACCGTTGTGCCTCGTCAAAAGAAAGTCCATAAGCTCTATCAAAAAATACATGCCAAACATGAATTGGAATTTTGTTTTGTTCTTGCCATTTGCCCAATGGAATTCTGTCTTCCTCTTTGATAATTACAGTTGGCAGAACAGCCGTTTTAGAGAGTCCTAATTTTCCCCCAAGCCGCTTCTGTGCTTTCAGTGGAGTATTGTATGCAGGCATCTTTTCGGCAACCCACAATGAGTTTTCGCATTCAACGGCAATGATAGCTTTTGAAATAAGGTCTTGAAGTTTGTCTTCTGTTATAAAGGGTAATTCTTCTTCGCCACCGATACCAGCAAGAAAGTTATCAATAAATCCTCTGTCAGCAATCTTGAAAACTAAAAGGTCGGGGCGTTTGATGTTACCGAGTCCCGCTGCTTCTAATCTTTCAAAATAAAGTTCAAATGCCCTTACATCATCAGTTGGAGCTGTTCCACTTGGTCCGTAAGGAATGGCGTAAAACCGGTTGGTCTTATTAGTGGCGTCAATTAAACGTTTCTCACTCCAGACTCCTTGCGACCATCGCATCAAAAAATCGCTGCCTCTTAATTTTCGGGGGTTTAGCCAGAAGTCTGACCAGCCAATCTCTTTAATGCCGCTTAATCCAAACGCTATGTCTTCAGTTGATACTGATAATATTCTTTCAAACGGGTGCATGTTTGTCTATAAAATCTCAGTGAAATTACTAAAAGAATTGGCTACATGAACAGATGGTTACTATGGCAACCAAATCTGTAATAATACGCTACTCCCAGCATAAATTTCCAGTGATAATCAGCATAACTTTTCATACAAGACCCGCAGCCCCTTTCCCGGGTTTCATACCCCGCTTTTAGTTTTTTTCTGAAAGGGTTTCTTCAGCAGCAACAGGAAGTCTTCATCTTTTTCATCGGGATAATCTTTGTCAATGCCATACCGTATTTGCTGCGGCGCTATGTATTTGTAAGTGCCCAGCAATCGGTCCCAGATGGCGAAGATGGCCCCGTAATTACTGTCGGTATAGGGCTGTTTCCAGTGGTGGTGCACTTTGTGCATGTTGGGGGAGATGAAGATATAACTCATGGCCCTGTCAATCCATTTGGGCAGGCTGATATTGGCATGTTCGAAAGCCGTGAAGAAAACCAGCACGGTCTGATAAATCATCACGGCATACATGGGCGCCCCGGTAGCGAGGATGCCTATGAAAAAGAAAACACCCCGCAGCACACTTTCCACCGGGTGGTGGCGCAGGCCGGTCGTCACATCCACATTGGTGTCGGCATGGTGCACCACATGAAAGCGCCAGAGCAGTTTCCATTTGTGCTCCACAATATGTACCAGCCAGCCACCAAAGAAATCAACAACAAGAATGGTTAATAAAATAGTGGCCAGTATGCCGGCGCCAGCCCAATGCACCAGGCCAAACTGGTTGGCGATGCACCAGTCGCTTATCTTAATAATGATAATAGCAAGCAGGGTATGGATGACAAGATGAATAACGGTTAATCCAAAATGGACCCCGGCATGCCGCAACCTGGTTTTCCGGAACCGCAGGCGCAAAAGAGGAATGGCGCCTTCCAGTATCCAGAAAAAAAGAAGACCGCCCACCAAAAAAGCCATCCGCTCCAGCGGCCGCTGCTCAAGGGTAGAAAAGTATTGAATGATATTATCCCACATAGTTCCGGTTAGGGGTAAAAGTTACGAAGGAAAAACAAAACCACTTCTGCCCGCCCTATACTTCTGAAATATCAGTTATTTTTTCTTCCACAGGATATTCATGACCACAGTCAAAGCAATGATACACCATATCAATCTTTGGCGCATAGTTTGTAAAAAGTAAACCAATGATAGCGCTGGCCCAGTTAGAGGCTTTGCGGGGTGTGCTTACCTCTTCGATATTTTTTGAACCACATTTCGGGCAGGCATGCAATGCCTTATGTACGCTTTCCAGGGAACGTAAAATACCTGCGGCCCTTTCTGCCTGGCCAGCCTCCACCATCAGTTTAATCCCCCCGACCGCATTGGTCAGGATGGGGTCAAGAGTTACTGTGTTTTCATCTTTCAGCCAGCACCGGATATTATCTTCTTCCAGTCTGCCCATAGCAATATGGGCAGAAACATAATTATCATACGAAAGCAGCAAAACAAATTCCATGAAAAAAATTTAATTGTTCCCGGCTTTTATCTTCCATACTCATCCCCGTACTCATCGGCATATTTTTCATACCGTTTGATCATCTCGATATTCTTTTTTTCGATGTCGGTAAGGAAACCCCTGATGTCAACCGTGTTGGGCACATACCAGTCCTCCATTTCAAACATTTGCCGCAGGTTCTTTTTAGAAAAGCAAAAACCATGACGGGCAAAGATTTCATTACGCATATATTCCAGGTCTTCCTTCATCATGTTTTCCACATCTTCAGGTTTCAGCAGGCGCCGGGAGGCTTCGGGAAACGAGCCCACATCGGTCCGGTATTCAAACTTGCGGCGGGCCAGCTCGTATTCTTTTGCCGGGCGGCCTTTTGCAAAGGGTTTCCAGGTTCCGGCCACTTTATCCGGCGAACCTTCGCTGATGGTAAAGTTGAATTCACCATCATCCTTATGATCGCCGGGCTCTTTTGCAGCAAAGGACCAGGCATCCCCGCTTTTAGCAAATGTGCCTTTGAAGGGCCGGTCATTCCCGCCGACGATCGTACGGCCGATCACTGAGTCACCGGCAACGGTAATGATAAGCATGGTTATTTTATTGGCGCCAAAAGGGCCCACATAAGACCCTAACAGTTTCTCATAAGGTTTTGAAGCTATTTGCAGCGGGGTCTGCTTTAATGCAGCCGGGATGATGTTATCAGCCGTTGTTTTCTCATCGGGCAGCATAGCCCGGCCATCTTTTTTCTTATCGTTATTGCAGGAGATCAGCAGACCTGTTGTGGCAATCAGGAGCAAAAATTTTCTCATGGTGAAAGGTTTAAATTTGTCAGAAGGAGTTAAGCAACTAAAAATAAAACAAATTATCAGCCGCACCAATATATTCAACACAGCCCTGTTGCTGACGCTGGCCTTTTTTACCTGGCTGATGGCCCGGATAACGATGGCCTATATTCCCTACAACACCGATGTGGGTTTTTTGCGCATCAAGCAGCATTATATCCATATTGACCACTGGCGCATCGCCTTCTTCATTCATGTGTATGCCAGCCTCTGGGTATTATTGGCAGGCTTCACCCAGTTTTCCAAACGGATACAGCGCCACAACCCCCGTCTGCACCGGACAATGGGATATATCTATGTAACGAATGTGCTGTTGATCACCGGTCCCGCCGGGCTGCTGATGGGTTTTTATGCCAATGGCGGGCTGTCTTCAAGAATGGCGTTTGTAATGCTGGCCACTCTCTGGATTTTCTTTACCGCCATGGCGCTGATAAAAGCGAGACAAAAAGATTTCAGGGCCCATCGCCGTTATATGATACGAAGCTTTGCCCTTACCTTATCTGCCATCACACTAAGGGCATGGAAATATGCCATTACCAACTCATTTGAACTGCCGCCCATGGATGTGTACCGCTCCGTGGCCTGGCTGGGCTGGGCGCCTAATCTGCTTTTTGCAGAATGGCTGATCCGAAAGAAAACTTTGTTTAGGAGTAGCAGACAACACGTAAAGGGTTAACTGGTTAATTAGTTAATTAAGGAATAGGCTTTATAGAGCAAGCAGTCACTATTGAAACGAGGGTTGCCAATTAAGGGGTGCTGTAATCAATGAAAAATTCTCAGCCCGTAAAACCTAATTAACCAATCCCCATTTAACCAATTAACTATTGATTTAACATCAGCGGCATCACCAGCATCAGCAGTTCCTCATTCTCGTCATGCTCCGCTGGTTTGATAAGTCCCGCCTTGGTGGGGGTTGAGAGTTCCATATTCACTTCATCACTGTCGGCGGCGCTCAGCATTTCTATCAGGAATTTGGCATTGAAAGCAATCATCATGTCTTCGCCGTTGTACTGGCATTTCATCCGTTCATTTCCCTCAAAGCTGAAATCCACATCCTGTGCTGCCAGTTGCAGTTCGCTGCCGCTGATGCTCAGCGCCACCTGGTTAGTACTTTTGTTGCTGAACACACTTACCCGGCGCAGGGCGCCCTGAAAATCATTTTTGTTTACCGTAAGGCGATAAGGGTTTTCGGTTGGTATCACCACTTTATAGTCCGGGAACCGGGCATCAATCAGGCGGCAGCTCATCTGCGTAGTGCCGTGCTGCACAAAAAGGTGGTTGCTGTTGTAGCTCACGGTTATTTCATCTTCTGTGGAGGGAATAGCTGTTTTTACAAGATTCAGCGGCTTGCGGGGAACGATGAATGAGTCGGATTTAGGACATTTTACTTCTGTTCTTTTATAGCGCACCAGCCGATGGGCATCGGTGGCTACACATTGCATGCCTTTTTTGTCCAGTTCAAAGAAAACACCCGTCATGGCGGGGCGCAAATCGTCGTTACTGGTGGCAAAAATAGTTTTATTGATAGCGGTCACCAGCCCGGATGCGGTCATCGTAAATGAAGCGGTATCATCAGCAGCCGGTTCTTTGGGAAAATTGTCGGGGTTCTCTCCCATGATCTTGTACTTACCATTATCACTGGTGATCTCGATACCGAAATTCTTGTCAATTGTAAAAGTAAGTGGCTGGTCGGCAATATTTTTCAGCGAATCCATCAGGATCTTGGCGGGGATGCACACTTTACCGCTGTCTTTGGCTTCCACATCCAATTGTACCCGCATCACCGTTTCCAGGTCTGTGGCCACCACGGTGAGTTTATTCTTGCCCACTTCAAACAAAAAATCTTCAAGGATGGGGAGTACCGTATTGGCATTGATCACACCGGCAATATGCTGCAGTTGTTTCAGTAATGAGGAGGAGGATGCGATGAACTTCATATTGTAAATTGAATGTGGCGAAACTACTGATTTTTGGTTTACTGCCAACAAATCGGGAACGGGGGCGGAATACCCCCAACGGGGCCTTATTTCCTGTTATCGAGAGGCAATTTTGGCCTCCCCGGGCTCTTCTTCTGTCTTGTTCCTTGTGTCTTGTCCCTTCTTTATTATCTTGCCCGTCCTCAATTAATTATTTCATGTTCGACAAACTTTTTGGCAGGGGTAGGAAAAAAGAAGCGGCGGCAGAACCGGTTATCAGCTTTGGGCGTTATTCGGACAATAACAAGCCGGTAGCCAAGGTAAACCGCTGGACAGATGCCGATAATCTCTTTAAAGAAAAAAAATACCCGGAGAGCCTCGACGCCTTTTTTGACTACCTGCGGGATGATGCAGTGCAGAATGTGGCCTATGAAAGAAACGGAGCCGAAGGGAGGTTTCATTTTTACCAGGGCTCCAAAATGGTGCGGGGAACCTTCAGCAACGAACTGTTGAAGGCAGAAGTGACACTGGCCCGTATGCCGCAGCCCTCCGTGCCGGTGATGCGCCGTCTGCTCGAGATGAATTTCAACCTGTATTACAGCCGTTTTGCTATGGATAATGACCGGCTCTGTATGAGCTTTGACAGTGACATGGAAACAGCCAGTCCCAGTAAGCTATATTATGGACTGAAAGAACTTTCCACCAAAGCCGACAAGCAGGACGACCTGCTGGTACAGGATTTTGCCATGCTGCAGGCAGCAGATAACGAGCACCTTGCTGTGATTCCGCAGCCGGAGAAAGAAGTGAAGTATGAGTACCTGCAAAAATGGATCGGCCAGGTGCTGGATACAATGGCCGGGCTGGACGCCGATAAATTTTCCGGGGGCATAGCCTACATGCTGCTGTCGCTGATCTACCGGGTTGATTATCTCATCACCCCCGAAGGAAAACTGCTGAACGACCTGGAAAAAATTGCAGGCATCTATTTTAAAAAAGAGGAACGGCCGGTAACGGAAAAAAACCGGGATATGGCGGAGGAGTTTAAAAAAATGCAGGCCATCCCCAAAGAAGAACTGTTTGGCTATCTCATCCGCTCAAAATATACTTTTTCCATCGTGTCACCGCAGCAGTATAAAACAGTGGCCGACTCCATTCATGGCGCCAACCAGAACCTGGCCTGGTACCGGGACAATAACCACCCCTTCATCGCCTGCCAGATAGCCGAGTACGGTATTGCATATTGCCAGTATTCCTACAGCCTGCCACGGGCTATCACCGAACTGTATCACCTCTATATGATGGTGAATTACCCCGAATATTTTGTGGCGCTGGGATATACTATCGCTTATTATGACCCGAAGAACAACCAGTTTGCCTCAGAGGGCATCATTGATAAGATAAAGGAAATACAAAACCGCTGGAAAGACAAATACCCGCTGATGGATTTTAAAACTGCCAACCTGCGGTTTGATAACATGGTGAACTTTAATTTCAGCTTCACCAACCAAATGGAGTTTTTAAATATGGAAGCGAAATAACCATGGACCCGCAACTCATCATAGAACAATACCAGAAAGCCATCATACAGATCGCTACGGCAGGGGGCACCGGCACGGGGTTTTATGTAAAGGAATTTGACCTGATCGTCACCAACGCCCATGTGGTAGCGGAAGATGCGGAAGTGACCATTGCCGGGAAATCTTTTGATAAAGCATTGTCAAGGGTATGGTACACCGACCGTAAGCATGACCTGGCATTTCTGCAGGCGCCATCGGGCATTGAGCTGCCCGATGTGCGGCTTGGACAATACGAACAAATGAAAGACGGGGATGCGGTGGTAGCCATCGGCCATCCGTACGGACTGAATTATACGGCAACACAAGGAGTGATTTCCAAAGTGGACCGCATACGTGAAGGATTGAAATATATCCAGATTGACGCAGCCATCAATCCGGGCAACAGCGGCGGCCCGCTGGTGAACATGAATGGCGAAATCATAGGCGTCAACTCCTTTGTTATAAGAGGCGGGGATAATCTGGGTTTTGCATTGCCGGTAAATTACCTGCGGGAAGCATTGCAGATGTACCTGCCTAACCGGGGGCAAGCCACCACCCGCTGTTTTAGTTGCAACTACCTGGTGACACAGAGCAATATTGACTCAAAAAAATACTGCCCCAGTTGCGGCACCGAAGTAAAACTGCCGGAAATACCGGAGAAAGAAACGGAAGCGGTTGGTGCAGCAAAGACCATTGAAGAAATTTTAAAAGAGCTTGGCAAAGATGTGCGGCTGGCCCGGGAAGGAGTGAACCACTGGGGGGTGAAGGAAGGCTCTGCCAAAATCAAGATCACCTACAATGCAGAGAATTTTTTCATAGCCGGCGACGCATATCTCTGCCAGATGCCGTCGGATGCCACGAAGATCAAACCGCTGTACCAATTCCTGCTGCAGGAAAATTACCGGGTGCCGGGTCTGGTCCTCAGCTGTGTGAAGCAAAATATTGTATTGAGCTGCATTATATACGATCTCGACATGACCAAAGAAAACGGCGCCGATGCTTTCCGCAACCTTTTTCAAAAAGCAGATTACTATGATGATTTCCTGAAAAGAGAGTACAGCTGCACCGACCGGCTGGAAGAATGATTACGGGATGTAAATAGTTACACAGGGATATATTATGTAACTTTCCTGAACAAAAACCGGTTTAGCATGAGAACACATATCCTGAACACCTGCCTGTCAGCGATATTACTGCTGGCACTGGCTGAAGCCCCCGTCTATGCGGGCCCATTTTCAAACAACAGCACTCTGGTAAGGCACACTACGTGGTTTGTGCAGGGAGATACCACTCTTGAAAACCTGAGGGCCGCCATCAACAACACCAAAAGCAATATCAAAAACCTGTCGGCCTCGCTAACCAGCCTGGACAAATCAGGGAAAGCAGTCGGCGAAAATGGGAAAGCGGCTATCAATACCAGCCACAGTAACATCAAAAACCTTTCCTTACTGCTTGACAACGTTGTAAAATCATTTGATGAAAGCCAAAGCGGCGGGAAGGCCGCCATCAACAACACTAAAGTAATATCAAAAACCTGATGGCTTCGCTGGCGGAGCTGGACAAATCTGTAAAGACGGCGGATGAAAATGCAAAAGCGGCCGTTAACAGCAGCAACAGCAATATAAAAAACCTGCTGGCATCGCTAAGCGGGCTGGACAATACGGCGAAGACAGTAAGCGATAATGCAAACGCTGCCATTAATGGCAGCAATAGTAATATTAAGGGAATGTAACAGCCGTGCCGGCAACCATCAAATACCCCGTGCAAACATGGCACAAAAACCCCTGCAAAGTAAAGAGCAGGCACTTCAAAAACTTAAACAGTACTGCGCTTATCAGGAACGCTGCCACAGCGAAGTAAAGGAGAAATTATACCGCCTCGGTGTGTGGAAGAGCAACCACGACGAGATCATTGCTGCACTCATTGAAGAAAATTACCTGAACGAAGAACGCTTTGCCATGGCTTTTGCCGGCGGTAGGTGGCGGGTAAAACAATGGGGAAGGGTTAAAATAAAATATGAGCTGAAGCAAAAACAGGTGAGTGAGTATTGTATTAATAAAGCGCTGAGGCAAATCGGCGAAGAGGAGTATTTACAAACGCTGAGTAAACTTGCCACAGCAAAATATACTGCATTAAAAAAAGAGCAGTACCTCATTCGTAAAAAGAAAACGATGGGCTACCTGCTTGCAAGAGGCTTTGAGCCGGAGTTGATAAGCCGTTGCACCGTTTTCGGGAAATAAATTCCATCTCCTGGTTTTTTTTGATTGAATTACTTTTACAACTCATCGCTGAGCCATGCAATCACTGACTCTTACCATCATCCAAACAAATCTTCACTGGGAAGATAAAACAGCCAACCTCCAAATGCTGGAGCAAAAGATCAGTGGCATAAAAGAAAAAACTGAACTGGTAGTATTGCCCGAAATGTTCAGCACCGGGTTCAGCATGAGACCGGAATTACTGGCCGAAACCATGGAAGGAGACACGGTGCTGTGGATGAAACGGATAGCGGCGGAAAAAAAGATCATCCTTGCAGGAAGTGTGATCATTGAAGATGCCGGGCATTATTACAACCGCCTGATCTGGATGCTGCCCAACGGGCAATTCGGGGTATATGATAAACGCCACCGTTTTGCTTATGCAGAAGAAGACAAACATTATACTGCCGGAACAAAGAGATTTATTACTTCTGTAAAGGGCTGGAAAATACAACCGCTGGTTTGTTATGATTTAAGGTTCCCTGTTTGGACCAGACAGCAGCCGCAGTCCGGGGGGGCGGAATATGACGTATTGATCTATGTGGCCAACTGGCCGGAAAAAAGGATACATACCTGGAAAACACTGTTGCAGGCAAGGGCTATCGAAAACCAGTGCTATGCAGTCGGCGTAAACAGGACCGGGGGCGATGGCAACAATTTCCATTACAGCGGGGAAAGCATGGTCATTGACCCTATGGGCGAAGTACTTTATACTAAGAAGGATGAGGAAGATATTTTTACCATCACATTGGACAAATCACATTTAGATACAGTACGGGAAAAATTTCCGTTCTGGAAAGACGGAGACCGGTTTATGATAATAAATAAGGAAGAAGAATAATTTAATTGGGTTTTGCTTCTTTATCTTTTTTAATCAGCTCCATCGCCTTTTCGACTTTGAAATCAGCGTTCCGGCGGATTGCATCAACAGTGGGGAAGGATTCCACTTCCGGCTGAACGCCCCTTCCGTTTTTTGGAACTGTTTTATCAATCACCAATCTGAATAAAGGCAAACGAAACCTAACACCGGTTTCGGGCAGGCTGGCATCCGGTATCAGCCAGGCAGAGTTGCCATAGGCGCCGCCGCCGGTTTCTTCTCCTACCAGCGTTACATTGTCCTGTTTGACAAGCGCCGACGCAAACAAAGTGGAAGCAGAGAATGAATTACCACCAGTGAGGATATATACTTTTCCGTCAAAATGGTTTTTCTTTTTTGGTTTAAAATAATGTTTTTCGAAATAGCCAAAGTGATAATACCCGTCGCTGTGTTTTTTGGTGAAAAATGAAATAAAAAGTTTGTTCCAGAAATGGTTTTTAATGTGCTTTTGGTATGGGCTGCCCTTGCGGATGGCATATAAAGAATCAGCCAGTTTGAAACGCTGCCTGGCAATGAACCGGGTAATAAGGGTGGAGTTGGTCACACTGCCGCCGCCATTACTGCGCACATCTATAATAAGATGTGTGATCTTATTTTGCTCCAGTACCCGGAAGGAATTGCGGAAGAATCTTTTCAATCCATATCCTTTACTAAAAGAACCCAGGTCCATCATGGCGCTGCGGTTTACCGTGTCAATACGAAGCAGGCGCACTGCATTCAGGCGTTGTTCCCTCTGTTCTTTTTCAGAAGGCTGCTGTTGTGACGGCCTGAATGTACGGGTGCCGCTCCGGCCTGCCGTATCGGCCGCCGGGTTATAAACCGGGAGGGTAACGGTTTTTAAATGGCCTGTGCTGTCCTTATATTCAACAGTATATTTTTCTGAAAGACCATACAGGCTGCTGTAAATAGATCCAAAGAAACCCCTGTTGCTGAGCGACTGGTATTTGTGGGTGCGGTTATAGCCATCGGTGGAGATGTAATCAAACATAGTGTCAACAAGCGACTCTTTTGTTCTCCCGTTGATTTTTGTGATCACGGCCCCCCTTTTTAATATAGTATCTCTTCTGTTGAGATTCTGCGTCACTACCATTGCATCATCCCACACTTTCATGCTCAGCGGAAACATTTTCCCCAGTCTTGTCGTATCGCTGTATTTGTTCCATGCCCTTGAAGGGCGGATGGTGGTATGGCCACAACTTATCCTGGCTGTTACCCAGGTAAGTATTTTTCGAAACTGCGGCTCCGTCAGTGAATCATTTAACTGCTGACTCCCCTGTTCAAAAAAATAATCCATACTGTCTTTTCCGGTATACCAGTAAAAGCCGGGATGGTGAGCTTCGAGTGTTTCACGGTAAATGGAATAATCCTTCTGTAACTGTCCGGGGGAATATTTTTTATTGGGGGAAAAAGATGACCTGTTGACACCGCAACCGGCAATGATTAAAGCATGTATAATAAATAAAATCCGTGTCTTCATTTTAGGATATGAACTACTGAAAATACAAAGCATTTTCATCTTTAGGATTTTAAAGTCCTCCCGGAGACCTTGAGGCCGTCATATGGTTCCACCCCTGTGCGGTAATGGCATACCTGCTCCCGCCTTTGGTAATGATATGTGAACCCGCCTCCCGGTCCGTCATATATCCCACCACACTTATCTGCTCATTCAGCACCAGTTTATCATAATCGGTTTGGGAAATAGTGAATACCAGCTCGTAGTCCTCCCCGCCGCTAAGGGCACAGGCCGTCGGATCTATTTCAAATTTAAAAGCTGCCTTCCTCATATCCTCATGCACCGGGATCTTTTCTTCATACAGCACACAACCGAGGTTGCTGTCTTCGCAGAGATGCAGTATTTCAGAACTTAACCCATCACTGATGTCCATCATGGCAGTTGGCATCAGCTCCTGTTTTGCGAAAAACTCAATAATGTCTTTTCTTGCCTCGGGTTTCAGCAACCGCCCTATTACATACGATTCATTTTCCAGATCGGGTTGCACACCAGGACTTTCCATGAAAATCTTCTTTTCCCTTTCCAGAAACAACAGGCCAACATAAGCAGCGCCAAGATCGCCGCTTACACAGAGCAGGTCGCCTTTTTGGGCTGTACTTCTTTTTACATACTTATCCGGCGCCACTTCACCAATGGCTGTAACAGAAATGATAAAACCTTTTTGTGAAGAAGCGGTATCGCCTCCCACCAGGTCAACGCCATATTTGGCACAGGCAGCATATATCCCTTCATAAAATTCATCCAGCGCCTCCACGCTAAACCGGTTGCTGATGCCAAGACTTATTACAATTTGTGCCGGGATGGCATTCATGGCATATACATCGCTAAGGTTAACGATGACGCTTTTGTATCCGAGATGCTTCAACGGCGTGTAAGCCAGATCAAAATGAACACCTTCTACCATCAGGTCAGTGCTGATGACAGTTTGTTTGCCGAAATGATCAATAACTGCAGCATCATCCCCAACACCCAATATGGAGGAGGCATTTTGCAACTCAATATTTTTGGTGAGGTGTTCTATTAAACCAAATTCTCCCAGCGAACTTATTTCTGTTCTTTCTTTACTCATAATTCTTTTCTGTTATTAATCACTTCCAGCATTTCGTTATGTATTTTCCCGTTTGTTGCAAGCACTTTATGCTGATACACGGAAAATTTATTTCCCGTATGGTCAGTTACTTTTCCGCCGGCTTCTTCCACGATCAGGTAGCCTGCCGCACTGTCCCATGCTTCTAACTTATGCTCATAGAAACCGTCAAATCTACCGGCAGCCACCCAGCACAGGTCAATGGCCGCAGAACCCAGTCTTCTGACCGGCACACCTTTTCGGACAAAGCGTTCAAAAATTTCAAGCGGACCGTTTGGAATATTGATATAGGTATATGGAAAGCCCGTCACCAGGCAAGCATTAATAGCGTTGGATTGAGTGCTTACCCGGATGGTTTTGTCATTCAATGTGGCGCCCTTTCCTTTTTCAGCAAAATAAAACTCATGAAGGTGCGGATTATATACTGCCGCCATAACGACCTCCCCATGATGCTCAACAGCGATGGAGACACAATTGAGCGGAATGCCGTGTGCAAAATTGATGGTGCCGTCAATGGGGTCAATGATCCATTTGTAGTTGGAGTCCAGGATGATCTCTCCTGTCTCTTCACTCAGAATATGATGGTCAGGAAAATGCCGGTGAATCACATCAATGATAGCTTTTTCTGAGGCATGGTCTGCTTCTGTCACCAGGTTATTAACCCCTTCCTTATTGCTGACAGTAAATTCCTTGTTGAAAAAACGAAGTATCTCAGCGGCCCCTGCACGGGCAGCCTCTGTCAATGCGGTTTTGAGCATGGACAAAGATAAAAACCCCCGTTCAGATTGTGGTCTTAAAATGTCCGGATTAGACTTTAGATTTGAAGGGCCTTATATATGCAATTATCAGTAATCATAGTCAATTATAACGTAAAGCATTTTCTGGAGCAATGTCTTTACTCTGTGCAAAGCGCTGCGGCAGGATTGCAGGCGGAGATAATAGTTATTGATAACAACTCTTCCGACCGAAGCATGGAATACCTGCCCGCCAGGTTCCCGGCTGTACGGTTCATTGGCAATAAAGAAAATGCAGGTTTTGCCAAAGCCTGCAACCAGGGACTGGCGGCAGCTTCGGGGAAATACATTCTGTTCCTTAACCCCGACACCATTGTGCCAGAAGATTGTTTTGAGAAATGTATTTCCTTTTTCAACTCAATGCCGGATGCCGGCGCATTAGGCATCCGGATGCTGGATGGCAGCGGTAAATTTCTGAAGGAGTCAAAAAGGGCATTTCCCTCACCCATTACTTCACTCTATAAACTGTTTGGATTATCAAAGTTGTTTCCCCGATCCAAAACCTTTTCCCGCTATCACCTGGGCCACCTCAATGAACATAAAACGAACGGGGCGGATGTGCTGGCCGGAGCCTTTATGATGATTAAAAAAGAAGTACTGGATAAAACGGGCGGTTTTGATGAAGCCTTTTTCATGTACGGCGAAGATGTGGACCTCAGCTACCGCATCCGGCAAGCAGGATACAAAAATTATTATTTCGCCGGAAGCAGCATTATTCATTTCAAGGGAGAAAGCACCCGAAAAGGCAGCATGAATTATGTGCGGATGTTCTATACGGCCATGAGCAAATTTGTGCGCAAACATTATGGCAGCAGCAGGGCGGGTTTTTTTAACTTTTTAGTGCATACTGGTATCTGGTTCAGGGCGACATTAACAGCTTCCGCAAATTTTATCCGCCGGATCGGGCTGCCATTAATAGATGCAGGACTGATACTGCTGTCTTTCTGGCTGGCAAAAAACATCTGGAATGAATATATAAAGACAGACATCCTGTACGAAAACAAATTGCTCTGGATTGCTTTCCCGGCCTTTACTCTTTTTTATCTCATTACTGCATATTATGCAGGATTGTATGACAGGTGGTATCGGCGGACAGAGCTCCTTCGTTCCACCCTCATTGCTACTATTGTTTTGCTGGCTGCGTATGCGCTTTTGCCCGAGCATTACCGGTTTTCAAGGGCCATTATTCTTTTTGGCGCATTCCTCGCTTTTATTTTTATCAGTATGTTGAGGTGGCTGCTGGTGAGAACAGGGGTGCTGGGCAGCAGCAAAGAAAAAGAAGAACATTTTGATACAGTGATAGCAGGGTCGCCGGAAGAATATACTCAAGCCATTGCTCTGCTCAGGGAAGCGGGCCTTCAGCAAAAAGTGCTGGGCAGGGTGGCGGTAACCCCTGATGATACCGCAGCTATTGGCAACTGGAAGGAAATTAAAAAGTTAAGCAGCATCCTTCCTTTCAGAGAAATAATTATTTGCGGCGGGAAATTGTCTTATAAGGAAATAATAGGCGGGACACAACAACTACCTCCCGGCACCGCCATAAAAATATATGCAGCAGGCAGCAGCAGTATGGTAGGCAGTGATTCGAAGGATGTTTCCGGTGAAGCAGTGTCCAATGAAAATGGTTTCCGCCTGGCCAACCCCTATAACCGGCGGTTAAAACGGCTGATGGATGTAAGTATATCGCTGGCAGCCATCCTTACATTTCCCTTTCAGCTCTTTTTGGTACGAAAACCATTTTCATTTTTCAGGAATTGCTTTTCTGTTTTAGCCGCCCGCAAAACATGGGTGGGCTATGCTGTGCCGGCAAAAAATTTACCGGCGCTCCGAAAAGGAGTAATGACCGGCAACGGGATACCTGTTTCAGAAAAGCAGCAATTGCCACAGGAAAGCCTGCAGATGATGGATTACTGGTATGCCCGGGATTACGATCCGGCGGCTGATTTAAAACTCTTATGGAAAGTGTACCGGTGGTTAGGCGCCTGAAAACCAATTGGCAATAGACAACAGGCAAGAAAAACAACCATGACAAATGAAAAACCTATTCTATGGCGACGAAAAATGTAAAAGAAACAAAAGTGTTTAAACTTGCTTTTGAATTAGCAATGGATATATATAGGATTTCAAAGCGATTTCCCAAGGAAGAAATTTATTCCCTGACAGACCAGATTAGGAAGTCCTCCAGGAGCGTTTGTATTTGTCTTCTAGAGGCTTATCGGAAGAAACGTTATCCCGCACACTTTGTGTCTAAAGTTACAGACAGCGATATGGAAAATGCCGAAACCTCCGGATGGCTGGATTTTTCCCTGGCCTGCGGATATATTCAGCCAGATGAACACGAGAGTTTCATTTCCAAAAATGGGGAAATCGGAAAATTATTAAACCACATGATTAATAACCCTGAAAAATACTGAAACAATCAAACTACAATTTTGCCAATTGCCTGTTGCCAATTGCCCATTGATATATATTCGCAGCCATATCAACACAATCATTGTGTATCTTTAAACAGCCTTAAAGCATTCATGGCTACCGTAATAGATATAAAACTACCAAGGGCAATAGCTGCTGCACTGCGGATTCCACCCAATGACCCGAAAAGGCAACAACTCAGGGTGCTGAAAAAACTGCTGAAGAAAGCCCGGTTCACCGAATTTGGCCAGCATTACCGTTTTGATGAAGCGCTGCTGAGCCGCTATCCCGCCAAACGCTTCCAGGAACTGGTGCCGGTGCATGACTACAACAAGATATATAATGAATGGTGGAAGAAAACCCTCGAAGGGGTGTCCGATGTAACATGGCCGGGAAAGATCAAATATTATGCACTCAGTTCAGGTACATCAGAAGCGGCCAGTAAATACATTCCTGTTACCAAAGAATTATTGCGGAGCAACACCGTTAACTACCTGCGCCAGCTGCTCAGCCTGATTAAATATGAAGAGGCGAACAAAAGGGCCATGACAAAAGGCTTTTTAGCCATCGGTGGCGCCACCGATCTGAAAAAGGGAAAAGCCGGTTGGTATGCCGGCGACCTGAGCGGCATATTAGCCAAGAAAAGGCCTTTCTGGTTCCAGAGTTTTTACAAACCCGGCGGCCGGATTGCCGCTATGAGCGACTGGAACCAGAAACTGAATGGGATTGTTGAACATGCAAAAGACTGGGATATTGGCTATATAGTTGGAGTGCCCGCTTGGTGCCAGATGTGCATGGAAATGGTGATTGAACACTACAAAGTGAACAACATCCATGATATTTGGCCCAACTTCAGCTTTTTTGTGCATGGCGGTGTTGCTTTTGAGCCCTACAAAAAGGGATTTGAAAAACTGCTTGGCAAGCCGATTGTCTATATTGAAAATTACCTGTCCAGCGAGGGCTTCATCGGCTATAAGACGAGGGAACATGCTAAAGGCATGAAACTAATCCTCGATAACAACATCTTTTTTGAGTTTGTGCCGTTTGATGATAAAAATTTTGACAGCGACGGAAACATTATTGCAAATCCTGAAGCCAAAATGATCCATGAGGTGGAAGAGGGAAAAGAATATGCCCTGCTGATGAGTACTAATGCCGGCTCCTGGCGTTATATCCTCGGCGATACCATCAAATTTGTGGATCTGGAAAAAAGCGAGGTAGTGATTACCGGTCGTACCAAACACTTTCTGAGCCTTACCGGTGAACACCTGAGTGTGGAGAACATGAACAAAACCATTCAACTGGCCAGTGAAGAATTTAATATCAGTATTCCCGAATACACGGTAGTGGGGTTTCCCTTCGAAAACTTCTTTGCCCACCGCTGGTATGTTGCCACTAATGATGTGGCAGATGCTGACAAACTGCGAAAACGGATTGATGAAAACCTGCGGGTGCTGAATGACGATTATGCCACCGAAAGGGACAGTGCCCTGAAAAAAGTTTTTCTCGAAGTGCTGCCCGAAGAAAAATTCCTGAAGTTCATGGAACTGAAAGGAAAACTTGGCAGCCAGCATAAATTTCCGAGAGTGATGAAGGGAAAGATGCTGGAGGACTGGGAGCGGTTTCTTACGACAGGCAGTATCTGACAGCATATAATACCTTCTGCATTATTTTACTGAATGTTTGAAGCAATTTTAAAAGGCCTGGGCTTTGGTTTGCTGCTGAGTATTTCAGTTGGGCCTGTTCTTTTCTCTATCATCAAGCAAAGCCTGAACAACGGGCACCGCGGCGGTTTTGCTTTCATACTCGGGGTCTCGGCAAGCGATATTTCCCTGGTGCTGGTTAGTAATATTTTCACCGAACTTTTCAACAGCCTGAAACAATACAAAACGGAAGTGGGAGTGGCGGGCTGCATTTTCCTGGTATCAATGGGTGTTTATTTTCTTTTCTTTAAGAAAGTGAAAGTAAATGAGCAGGGGCAGCAGGTGCTTAAGTTCAGGAAAAGGGATTATGCAAAAATTTTCCTTTCCGGTTATTTCATGAACACACTGAACCCGGCCGTTTTTTTTTTATTGTTAACCACATAAAACGCCGAAGCCGATAAAAAAAGGGAAAAACGACAAAATATTTTTATTAAA
>JBQTHS010000160.1:0-4292 GCA_052389635.1 Bacteroidota bacterium
TGAGACTGATACCAATATTCTGTGCAAAGTTATTTTTGAACTGGGTACCCAGCGGAATAGCTTTTTCCCCCACCTGCACAAAGGATGGAGCCAGCACATTGTAATCGGTTCCGGCTACATTTACAACGGCACCGGTAGGTTTAAAAGGGCCAGTACCCACTTCCGGTATTTTCACATTTACATAATTGGTTCCCAATCCGCCAAAGGCAGAAAATGCGGGATACATCATTCCTTTGGCAGCTTCCACCGATTTTTGAGCTGATTGTATCCTTAACGTATTTACTTTCTGCTGGGGAAGGGCGCCGATGGCCAATGCAAAGACGGCATCTGGCTGCAGATCGGCCAGCGCCTCAACAGGTATCCGGTCAACCGGTGGTGTTTCAATGTCAAAGGCAGCCCCTGCATCCAGATTAAGCAGCGCTTTCATCTGCAATAAAAACTGTTGCATGGATGACTCTGCTGTTATCAGCGATGAGCTGTCCCTTGCCAGTTGTGCTTCCAGTTCGGCTGCGTTCAGTTCCGGGAGAACACCTGCGTCCACTCTTTTCCTGGTATTGCCCAGTTGCTCCTTTGTCTGACTCACCTGCACTCCTGCAAGATTGGCTTGTTCCTTCGCCAGCAAAATCTGCAAATATGCCACCGCCACATTCAGGGCAATATCATCCTTTGCCTTTTGGATTTGCTGCTTGTCTGCCTCCCAACTGAGGCGGCTTGCTTCGATGCTGTTTTTTTTAGAAAACCAGTTGAAGATGGTAACGCCGGACTGCAGCTGCATCCCAAGATTAAAAAAGTTATTATCCTCCAGCACACCGGTGGTGGGGTTTTCCGAACGGCCCAGGCGGTAACCGGTGCTGCTGCTGAAATTCAATGAAGGAAGCTGGCTGGCTTTGTCTTGTTTGTAAGTAAGTTCTGAAAAACGGGACTGCAAATCAGTTTGCCTGACAGAGATATTATTTTTTAATGCGTAGTCAACGCAGCGAACGATATTCCATATATCCTGGCCAGATGAAGCGGTAGCAATCAGTAATGCCAGCAACAGCTTAATACTCCGTATCATAGAGTGCAAAAATAGAAGAAATGAGCCGGCCCCTTTATGAATTTTTACCGGTGAAAGTTAAATTTTAGCCAGGGACTGTTCAATATCAGCAATTAAATATCCGGCCTCCTCCAGCCCCGCATACATCCGGATATAACGGTGCTCTTTATTGGCCGGGTCAAACTCCCCGGGCTTCAAGCCGGCGCATTTGGGAATCACTAAGCTTTCATGCCCACCCCAGCTTACCGCCATCATAATATGCCGCAGCGATTCGCAGAATTTTACAATATCGTCCCTCTTATCTGTTTTTAATGTAAAAGTGAAAAGACCGCAGGCGCCCTTCATCTGTTGCCTGGCTAACAGGTATTGCGGAAAACTTTCATCAAAGGGAAAGAGCACTGATTCCACTTTGGGGTGCTGTTTCATATAACGTACCAGTTCAGCGGTTGTCCGGCTGATCCGTTCGATCCTGGCAGGCAATGTTCGCAATCCCCTAATCAGCAGCCAGGCATTGAATGGCTGGATGCCGCTCCCGATATTGAGGTACTCGCTGTCAAATATTTTCTTCATCATGGCATGGCTGCCGCACAACACTCCACCCAAGGTATCGCTGTGACCGCCGATGTATTTGGTGGCTGTCTGCATCACCATATCAATTCCCATCCCAATGGGTTGTTGATACAGGGGACTGCAATAGCTGTTATCAATCAGCGTGGTGATCTTTTTTGATTTGGCAAATGATGCCACTTCCCTGATGGGTTGCAAAGCAAAATCCCAGCTGTTGGGTGATTCCAGATAATAAAAACTGGTATTGGATTTTGTGGCACTCTTCCAGTTATCAATAGTAGTGCCGTCAATATAAGTTACCGTAACATTAAACCTGGGTAGTATCACATCGAACATCCGCTGCACCCAGGTGTAGGGTTTGGCAACGGAGACAATATGATCGCCTGATTTGATATTGGCGAAGATTCCGGCAAAGATGGCCGCTGCCCCGTTGTTGAATACCAAACAATCTTCCGCTCCGTCCAATGAAGCTAATTTTTTTCTAAGTATATCAACAGTTGGATTTAAACCGCGGCTGTAGAGATACCCGCCCATTTCATCTTCAAAAGCTTTGGTCAGATCAGCAACTTTACTAAAAGCGAAATTGCTGGTCTGTATAATGGGAGGCGCAATGGCATTGAAGTACTGCTCCCGGTCTTCGCCCAGTTCATTGATAATTTGTGAGATATCCATGGGTTAAGGATTGCCCTTCTTAAAATATTTTACAATAAAATACAATAGGATGAACCCCGCCAGCACACTTATCCCGGTCAGGGCAAGTTGTGGTTCCTTTACGGCTATCATTGTTCCAACAAAAGTGTAAGCGATGATGAAAAGCAGCGGAAGCAAAGGATATAACTTCATGGAATATATTCCTGTAGCATCCAGGTGCCGGGTCTTTCTCCGGAGAATAAATATCGTTGCGGCTGATGTAGCCATACCAATAGAATCAAGAAAAATGGTAAAACTCAGGATCTTTTCAAACTTATCCGCAAAAAACAATACAATGACACAAACGGCCGCAAATACCGTAAGACTTACAGTGAGCACATCTCTCCTTTCATCTTTTTTTTGAAATGCCTTTGGCAATATTCCGTCTGTACTCATCGCATACATTACTCTCGGGTTACTTAGTAACAGCACATTGACATAGGCCAGCACCGCCACAAACAACAGAACAGATGAAGCGTACCTGCCCGGCAAGCCAAACATTTTTTCTGCTACCACAGAAGCAATACCGCTGGTTTCTTTTAAATTATTAAAGCCGATCACTTTTACATAAGCATAACTAACAAGAAGATATAGAATGATGATTACAATAATGCCTGTAAATATTCCCTTTGGAATATTTTTTTTCGGATTTTCCACCTCCTCCCCAAAATTGATGGTTTGCTGGTAACCGCCATACGTAAAAGAAGTAGCTTTTAGTGCAACACCAAATGACAGTAATAATGCTGCTGTGGATGTTTTAGTTTCATCAATCACTACGGGGCCAGTACTGTGGATCACCGGAAAAAATAAAGCTGCGATGATCACCAGAAGCATCCCGATCTTGATAATCATCAGCACATTCTGTGTTTGAGAACTCATCCGCAGGCCCATCAGGTTAACGCCATAAAAAAGGATAATGGCGCCCATGGCCACAAAAGGTTTCCACTGTTCTACGCTGCCCGCTTCAAAAAGTAAAGGAGTGATGTATTCACTTCCGATTAATGCCACTCCTGATAAAGAAGCGGCATTGGATATAAGGATGATTGCATTAATACCAAATGCCAGGGAAGGATGGTAAGCATAAGAGAAAATCTTATAGTAGCCTCCCGTTACAGGATAGCGGCTTCCGATTTCAGCATAAGTTAATGCCCCGCAAATAGCCACCAGCCCTGCTACGATCCAGGCGGCAAAAAAAACCGTGGGTGTTGCCGCCGCTTCGGCTGCATCTTTGGAAGTGCGGAAGATTCCAGTTCCGATTACCAATCCAATCACAATCATGGTAAGTGAAAACAAACCGAGTTTATTCTTTGCAGTCATGGGTTGAAGATACAAAGAAAAGGTTCTAACTTTATGCATATCCATTTCCTCATTCTATGAAAAAGGCCTGTACTTTAATTGTTTTTTTGTTTCATGTCGTTACCTGTTTTACACAACAGGAAACTGAGGATTCTGTCCGGGTGATAGATACAGTGACGGTAAAGGCATTTGAACAACTGAAAAAAGCGCCTTACTCTCCCATCCTTATCAGTTCCATACCTGTAAGCATCAGCAATTTTTCACCCAAAACATCATTGGTGAGCGGCCTCAACGCAATTGCCGGTGTACGGATGGAAGAAAGATCTCCCGGCAGCTACCGGCTGAATATACGGGGCAGCTCACTTCGTTCTCCTTTCGGTGTCCGCAATGTAAAAGTGTACTGGAATGATATTCCTGTAACTGACCCCGGAGGAAATACTTATTTCAACCAGTTTGCCTGGAATAACTTTTCTTATATCGAAGTTTTCAAAGGCCCGGCTGGCAGCATGTATGGCGCCGGTACCGGCGGATTAATACTATTGATCAATTTCTATGAAACCTGGCAACCGGGTATCAGTCTTGAATACATCACCGGCAGTTATGGCCTGCATAATATTTTTTCATCTGCAAGATTTGGGCAAAAGAACAATAAAAACCAGTTGACCTATACACACAACCAGACAGACGGCTACCGGGTGCAAAC
>JBQTHS010000161.1:0-3308 GCA_052389635.1 Bacteroidota bacterium
AATCCCCTGGTGGGAGCTGTGCTCCTGCATGATGACAGGATCATAGCCGAAGGCTGGCACCGGCAGTACGGCGGGCCGCATGCTGAAGTAAACTGTATTGACCGGGCCATGCAGGATGGCCTTGGCGATTTGATACCTCACTCAATCTTGTATGTTTCACTGGAACCCTGCGCCCATTTTGGCAAAACACCTCCCTGCACCGATCTGATCCTTAAGCATAAAATACCAGAAGTTGTCATTGGTTGCCGCGACCCTTTTAATGAAGTGGACGGCAAGGGGATTGAAAAGCTGAAAGCCTCAGGAGTGCGGGTTGAGTCAGGAGTACTGGAAGATGAATGCAAAGAAATGAACAAACGGTTCTTTACTTTTCATACGCAACACCGGCCGTATGTGATTCTGAAATGGGCGCAGACGAAAGATGGGTTTATAGCCCCCCCACCCCCCGCAGGGGGGATCCTGGCTTCCGATTCCAGTATCGACAACCAGAACTTTGAAGACGCTGAAACCCCTCCTGCGGAGGGGCTTGGGGAGGCCAGATTGTTTATCAGCAACGAATACTCCAATCGTCTTGTTCATCAATGGAGAAGCGAGGAAGCAGCCATACTTGTAGGAACGAACACTGCTTTGCTGGATGATCCCGAACTGACCACCCGCTTATGGCCGGGCCATTCACCGGTGAGAGTAGTGGTGGATATGGATTTGAAATTACCGGAATCGCTGAAAGTATTTAACCAACAAGCACCAACCATCATGTTCAACACGAAGTTTCATTCCGAACAAATGGAGTGGCCGCCTCCCTTTCCATTTAAGGAGAGGGTTGGGGTGAGGTATTACCAGGTAACACATGATGTAAGTCTTGTTCATCAAATGATGAATGCATTGTATCAGCTAAGAATTCAAAGCGTACTGGTAGAAGGCGGAGCCAGGTTGCTACAGTCGTTCATTGATGAAGGGATCTGGGATGAGGCGAGGGTGATTGAAAATACAAAATTGAAAATAGGAAATGGCCTCCCGGCACCTGTTTTACCAGAGACTTTAATAACCAAAGCGAAGATACTTTTGGCTGATGTATTAACTATATTCAAACGACCCGGTTATTAACTCCCGGCTTCGGACTCCGAACCTGCAACCATGACTAACGACTAAAAACATTACCTTCATAAAAACCAAACACATGAAAAGGCTTCTGACAATATTGGTTTCTCTTTTTCTTATTGCTGTTATTAATGCCCAGGAGAAAGCAGATATGGCTGCGGTCACCAGGATCAAAGACGAAGGATTAAAGAATTCCAAAGTGATGAATTTCGCTTTTCATTTAACGGATGTAAGCGGCTCCCGGTTAACAGGCTCACCGGGGTATATGAGAGCAGCCACATGGGCTAAGGAAGAGTTAACGAAAATAGGTTTGGTAAATGCCGAATTAGAGCCATGGGGTGACTTTGGAAAAGGATGGCAACAGGAAAAATGTTACGTGGCCATGACAGCACCTTATTATCAATCACTCATAGCTGTACCCCGTGCCTGGACAGGCAGCACCCCGGGAAAAAAATCAATAAAGGGTGAAGTGATCTTAATAAAAGCAAAAGATACGGTTGAGCTGTTAAAATATACCGGCAATCTGAAAGGAAAGATCGTCATGCAATGGTCCACTGCAACTCTTAAACCATCTTTTGAAGCCGACGGAAACCGGTTTGCAGATTCTACTCTTGCGAGAATGGCCAATGCCAAATTGCAACCTCCAACACAAGGCCAGGGACAGGGAAGACCGCAAGGACAGCAGGGTGGGGGCGTTTCGAACCAAAGAAGAATGACAGAAATGATCAATGCAGAGCAGCCGGCATTGATACTGGTAATGAATCAAAGAGGAACCGATGGGACGATTTTTGTAAGCAGTGGAGGCTCCTTTGCAAAAGATGCGGCGATCGCACCTGCTTCCGTTGCTTTATCAAGCGATGATTTTTTGCGATTGCAAAGAATGTTGGAGGCTGGCACAGCTGTTACACTGGAAGCAGATGTAAAAACAAAATTCTTTACGGATGATCTGAAAGGATATAATGTCGTGGCAGAGATCCCCGGTACAGACCCCATCCTGAAAGAGGAAGTGGTGATGCTGGGTGGTCATCTCGATTCCTGGCATGGGGCCACCGGGGCCACTGATAATGCGGCAGGTTGTTCCGTAATGATGGAAGTGGTTCGCATTTTACAGTCGGCAGGATTGAAGCCACGTCGTACCATACGTATTGCTTTGTGGGGAGGTGAGGAACAGGGTTTGATCGGCAGCAGGAATTATGTAGCGAACCACTTTAAAGATTCTATCGCCAGGAGCAAAGTATCGGCTTATTATAACCTGGATAACGGAACCGGAAAGATCCGGGGCATCTACCTGCAATCAAACCCCAATGTAAAGGATCTGTTCATGGCATGGCTGGAGCCTTTCCATGATATGGGCGCCAAAACCGTTACCATCAGTAATACCGGGGGCACCGATCACCAGTCCTTTGACCGTGCGGGTATCCCGGGGTTCCAGTTCATACAGGACGAGATCGAGTATAATACAAGAACACATCATACCAATATGGATACCTATGATCACCTGGTAGCAGACGACCTGAAGCAGGCTTCTGTTATCATTGCGTCATTTGTGTATCATACCGCACAGCGGGATGAAAAACTGCCGGGGAAAACCGCAACGGCTCCAAGAGCATTTTAGGCTAAAAACTAAAAGTTAATAGGTAAAAGATAAAAGTTTCGGGGTTGTTTGTCGCCGGAGGCGACAGAATTGAAACTGCGAAACTGAAGTTTCGCAGAGCGGGAAATTATTGATAAATATCTTTTCTGTGGCCAACGTCTATCTCGAACGAGTTGCAAACGATTTTTAAAATGCTGGCCCGATGGTCTGTCCTTGCGCCAAACCCGCTCCTGCGATGGTTTCAGAATATAAGTGGGGGAATTGTATCTTGGATTATATCTATTTCGGGGAAGGCTTCAAATTTATAAATAAAAGTTCATTGTTTATTCTATTGCCCGGCGTTATTCGTCGGCTGGAACTGAAGCCCATTAGCAAACAAAAAGCTGAGAATATATTCTTCGCCCCGCCATATTGCCAAACCGCCTGTTACCTGCTGTGCTTTTACTTTGTGAGTTTAATTGCATCGTCAAGTCGTTGGGAAGAGTTGTCCCAATTAATGATGTTGAATAATGCATCCACAAAGTCGCCTCTTTTGTTTTTATAATTTAAGTAATATGAATGTTCCCAAACATAAATTACAAGTAAAGGGATAACGCCCCAGTGAGTTAGTTTTTCGTGA
>JBQTHS010000162.1:0-7842 GCA_052389635.1 Bacteroidota bacterium
GAGCCGCAAAGTTGTTTCTTCGATCAGCGGCAGCAGTTGTTTGAAGTCAAGCCCTTCTTTTCGGCAATAATCTTCCGCCAGTTTGTAAAGATGGTTGGTGAAATTGCTCACAAACACAGCTGCCACATGCAGTTTCAGGCGGGCATTATCACCGGCTTCTGCCACATTTTCGCTGGAAATGGAACGGGCAAGAACTTCGAGGTTTCTTTTTGTCAGCTCATCGCTGCCATCAAATAATACAGGTACATCAGGGGGCGACAGCATTTCTTTCCGCAGGCTTTGCAAAGGATAGAAAACACCGTAATGAGCAGTTACTTTTTTCAGTACTTCTTTTGGTACGGAAGCAGCCGTGTGTGCGACTATTTTTCCCGGCAGGTACAAATCGGCCGTTATATCATTAATAGCATCATCATTTACGGCAACTAAATAAACATCCGCATTCTTATTGATCAGGCTTTTGTAGTTGGTGGACTCGGTATCCCACTCGTAAGCCAGTTGGGACGCAGCCGAAGCATTGCGGCTGTATAGCTGAACGATATTGTGCCCGGCAGCCTTGAACTTTCTGCCCAGCACTGCTGCCACATTACCTGAACCGATGATGACGATATCCATGCTGCCGGTGATTTAGCGGGTGATTGAATAGATTTGCAAATTACAGTAAAGAAATTTAACCCATGGCAGGCCTTAAACTTGTGCAGCGGATTGCGCTTAGATACTACAAAACCAAATTCAGGATATGGGCTGCCATCTCCAAAAAGAAAGCGGCTGAAAAAGCCTTTGATCTTTTTTGCACCCCCCAAAAGAGAAACCTGAAGAGACCCCCGAAGGTTTTTGAACAGGCGGAAAAATTAAGTACACGGGTTGATGGCATTATTGTGACCGGCTGGCGCTGGAATCATCCTGCCGGAAGAAAAGTATTAATTATTCACGGTTTTGAATCATCGGCTGCCAATTTTGACCGCTACATTAAACCGCTTGCCCAAAAAGGGTATGAAGTGCTGGCTTTTGACGCCCCTGCACATGGACGCAGCGGCGGAGAGAAGATCACAGCGCCGCTGTATAAAAAAACCATACAGGAGATCAATAGGCAGTTTGGCCCTGTACAATCTTACATGGCACATTCATTTGGCGGACTGGCGGTAAGCCTGGCACTGGAAGAAATAAATCATACGAATGACTACAGGCTGGTGTTGATTGCACCGGCCACAGAAACTGTGACGGCTATTGATACATTTTTCGATTTCTTGAAATTAGATCCTGCCCTTCGGCCTGAATTTGATAATATCATCACCCAAAAAGGCGGTGTCAGCCCTGCCTGGTACTCTATCGGCAGGGCCCTGAAGCATATCCGGGCAAAAGTGCTCTGGTTTCATGACGAGGAAGATGATGTGACCCCCATCAGTGATGTGCTGAAGGTAAAGGCCCAAAACTATCCGGATACCGGGTTCGTATTTACAAAGGGCCTGGGACACCGCCGGATATACCGGGACAATAAAGTGACAAAGGCTATCATTGATTTTTTATGAAGAACATCTTCGCAATATTTTTTTTACTTACTTGCAGCAGTTCCTGTTCCAAAAAGGGCATGACTGATCTGCCTTTTGTAAATACTGATACCATGCCTGCCGCTGTAAAAAAATACCAGTACCTCGCTTTGGGCGATTCCTACACCATTGGGGAATCAGTGGCCATGCAGGATAATTTTCCCAACCAGGCGGCATCTATGATGAAAACGGATACTTCAGCTTTTGAAACCCGCATCATTGCCAGAACCGGTTGGACAACCGATGAACTGGAAGCCGGGATTATTGCAGTTAATAATACCAGGCCCTTACTGGCAAAATATGATTTTGTTTCCCTGCTGATCGGGGTGAACAACCAGTACCGTGGCCGTTCAGTTAACAATTACAAAACCGAATTTGAAGAGTTGTTAAAAAAAGCCATGCAGTATGCAGGCAACAGGCCGGAAAGGGTGGTTGTGCTTTCTATTCCCGACTGGGGTGTCACCCCTTTTGCTGAAGGCAGGGACAGGGCCCGGATAGCCAGCGAAATTGATGCGTACAATGCAGCTAACAAAGAGATTGCATTCCGGTACAACATAAATTATATAGAAATAACAGCATGGACAAGAGAGGCGGCTGCCGACCCATCACTCCTGGCGCCGGACGGGTTGCATCCTTCAGGTAAAGAATACAGAAGGTGGGCAGAAAGAGTTTTCCTGTTCTTTAAGTCGAAATTATAGCTGGCTTTCAGCGTAAAATACCTTCGGAAATTATTATTTATGAAGGGGTTGAAAACATGACAAAAATTGTTTTCCCGGAAAATTTATTATCCTTGTCCTAATTTGCGGCCGCTGAAAAGCGGTTTCTTCGTCCGCCGGAGCTATAAGTGAAGGCGGATGTGCATATAATAAGGTATCCAAACATGGCTAAAAATTTACTCATAGTTGAGAGCCCAGCGAAAGCGAAAACGATCGAAAAGATCCTCGGAAAAGATTTCCAGGTAAAGAGCTGCTTTGGCCATATCCGTGACCTTGCAAAGGCAGATATGGGCATTAATGTGGACAAGAATTTTGAACCCACTTATATTGTTCCGGCTGAAAAAGAAAAAGTGGTGAGGGACCTGAAAACCCTCGCTGACAAATCAGAGGAAGTGTGGCTGGCAACGGATGAGGACCGTGAAGGCGAGGCCATCAGCTGGCATCTCTGCGAGGTGCTGGGCCTCGATCCGAAAAAAACCAAGCGGATCGTTTTTCATGAGATCACCAAACCGGCCATTAAAGAAGCCGTGGAAAATCCCCGCCGGGTGGATATGAACTTAGTGATGGCCCAGCAGGCAAGAAGGATACTCGACAGAATTGTGGGTTTTGAACTCAGCCCTGTGCTCTGGCGCAAGATCAGTGTAAGAAATAACCTGAGCGCCGGCAGGGTGCAGAGTGTGGCCGTGCGGCTGATTGCAGAAAGGGAAAGGGAGATTAATGCCTTCACACCCGTCAGCACATTTAAGATTGAGGCGCTGTTCACCGCCAAAGATGTTTCGGACAAGAATGTAACATTTGCCGCCGAAGGCAAAAAGCAGAATACAGCAGAAGATGCAGAAGCATTTTTGAAAAGCTGCATCGGCGCAAATTATAAAGTAACCGATATACAGGTAAGGCCCGGCAAACGAAGCCCTGCCCCGCCCTTCACCACTTCCACCCTGCAGCAGGAGGCTTCGAGAAAATTAGGTTATGGAGTATCCCGTACCATGCTCATTGCACAAAAGCTGTATGAGAACGGTTATATTACTTATATGCGTACCGACAGCATGAACTTAAGTAATACCGCCCTTGGTGATATTACCAACACGGTGAAGAGCATGTATGGTGAACAATACCACCAGTTCCGCAAGTACAAAAACAAAAATGAAAGTGCGCAGGAAGCCCACGAAGCTATCCGGCCCACCTATATGAGCAACAGCTCCGTACCCGAACAGGACTGGGTCAGACTATATGAGCTGATCTGGAAAAGGACTATGGCCTGCCAGATGGCCGATGCTGAGCTGGAGAAAACAACGGCTAAGATCGAAATCTCCACAAACAAAGAAGAACTCACCGCCAGTGGTGAAGTGCTGAAGTTTGACGGATTCCTGAAAGTTTACCGGGAGGATAAAGATGAAGATGAACTGGAAGAAGAAGCCAATGAAGGCATGTTGCCACCGTTAACGGTTGGCCAGCAACTGCCGTTCAACGAAATGAAAGCAACTGAACGGTTCAGCCGCCCGCCTTCGAGATATACCGAAGCCTCATTGGTAAAGAAATTAGAAGAGCTGGGGATCGGCCGCCCCTCCACCTATGCGCCTACTATCTCCACTATTTTAAAAAGGGGTTATGTGGAAAAGCGGGACAAGGAAGGTGTGCAGCGTTTTTACACGGTTTACTCGCTGAAGCATGATGCCGTGAATAAAAAATTAGACAGTGAAATAACCGGCGCTGAAAAATCAAAACTCTTTCCTTCCGATCTTGGGTTGGTGGTCACCGACTTTCTGAATAAATATTTCGACGATGTCATGGATTATGGCTTCACCGCCCGCATTGAAGAAGAATTTGATGAAGTGGCAGAAGGTAAGATGAAATGGAACAGCATGATCAAAGATTTCTACAACCCTTTTAAAAAAGATGTGGAAAAAACCATTGAAAGTGCGGAAAGGGCCACCGGCGAAAGGGAACTTGGTGTTGACCCCGAAAGCGGTAAACCAGTTGTGGCAAGAATGGGCCGCTACGGCGCCATGATACAGATCGGCGTTGCGGATGATGAAGAAAAACCCCGCTTTGCCAAAATACCAACCGGCCAGAGCATCGAAACGATTACGTTTGAAGAGGCCATGAACCTGTTTGGTGCACAGGGCCCGATGGGGCAATATGAAGAAAAAGATGTGTCGGTAAATGTCGGCCGCTTCGGACCTTATGTAAAATGGGGTGAGGAGTTTATTTCCCTCCCGAAAGGCACTGATTTGGGCACAGTTAATTTTGACAAAGCTGTACATCATATAAAGGCCAAACAGATTGCTGATGCGCCGGTGGGCAGCTACGATGGCAAGCCTATCATCAAAGGCAGTGGGCGGTTTGGCCCCTACATCAAATGGGATGGCATGTTCATCAATGTGCCGAAGCGGTACAATTTTGCAAAGCTCTCGCAGACGGAGATGAACGAACTGGTGGAAGCCAAGATAAAAAAAGAAGCCAACCGTTACATACATCGCTGGGCTGATGAAAAGATATCCGTAGAGAATGCCCGCTGGGGGCCTGTCATCAAGTTTGGCAAAAAGATCATCCGCATGCCCAGAAAGCCCGACGACTCCAAATACACTGCGGAAGAAGCTGCTGCCTTTACGCTGGAAGATGTAAAGAAATTTATTGAGGTGGAATTGCCGGGGGCATTTGCGAAGAAAGCCGCCAGTCCGACAGGCAAGAAAGCTCCTGCGAAAAAAGCAGCACCCAAGCCTGCCCGCCCTACTGGCAGGAAAAAGGCGACAAAGAAAAAGAAATAGATCATTTCTTTAATCAGGAATATAAATGAAACGCTCCTACTGGGAAAAAATGGCCTCCGCGTACGGGGAAGAGATCTTTGATGTGCTGCATAACGATAAGAAAGCACTTATCCGCTCCGTTATTCAAAAACATGCTTCCAAAAATAAAACGGTCATAGATATCGGCTGTGCCATCGGCAAATGGCTGCCGGTGCTGGCCCCTGCTTTTAAAAAAGTGGTAGCGGTGGATATATCCGCCAAAAACCTGGAAAAAGCCCGACAGCTCTACCCGCAATACAAAAATGTACAATACCTGCGGGCCGATATGAGTGGCAAGAAGACCAAAGTACCGCAATGTGACTTCGGCATCTGCATCAATGCCATCCTCACCCCTTCTGCTAAAGACAGGAATATTTTTTTCCAATCGCTGTCTGCCTGTGTAAAAAAAGGGGGAATGATTGTGATTACTATTCCTTCATTAGAATCATGGCTGCTTACCAGCATCGTTCAGCAGCAATATAAAATTGACAAATCTCTTTTCCCTCCCGCTAAAAACGGAAAAGAAGCAGCAAGAAAATGGAATAATATCCGGCAGGGCAATGCCGATATTGATGATGTGCCGCATAAACATTACCTGAAAGAAGAACTGCAATTAATTTTATCTGATGCAGGTTTCACAGCCGAAGAATTTCAGAAGATAGAATACAATTGGGATACCGAATTCATCAAGGCCCCAAAATGGCTGAAGGAACCTAAGCCCTGGGACTGGATGGTCGTTGCAAGGAAGAGATAGCCACTGAAGCACAGAAACACTGAAATAAAATTCTGTGCTTCAGTGTTTCTGTGGCAAGAACTAATTCACCAGCGCATACACCGCAAAACTGGCCAGCCAGTGTTCCCCGCCATATTCACCGCTTACCACATGTGGCAAAGCAGTTGACATATGATTGACGGAAGATCGCAACAATAATTTTCTCCTTGCATCATTTGGGGGTAAGGCTGTCGCCAGACCCTTCATGCACCAGCTGCGGCTGAAACTTAATCCGTCTAAATGCACTATTTGCAAATCGGCCCGGTCAGACACCACCGGTAAAACAGTAAGGTGTTTTAAAGAAGATAAACTGAAAAATGAGTTGAACCAGTTGAGAAACTCTTTTGGCGACAGCACTCTTCTCATAAGATCAGCTTCTTCAAGAGCCGGTGAAAGAAAATCAGCGCCATTGGGCTCCCACAGCGCCGGTGCATTTTTATCTTTTCCGAAAATCTTCCTTGCAGATTCAATAATAGATTTTTCAAATGATACATTCTTTACTTTGCGGGCAAAGTCAAGGGCAAACACTAATCCAAATGCTGTGTTGGGATGTACACCGGTACGGTTGGGATAGGTTTGTTTGGGAAGAAATTTAGTCCATAGCTCCATAATTTTTTGCGTAAGCGGCTGCAGGGCTTCATGCCATCGCCGGCCATCTGCATCATCCCACCCGGTCAGCTCTTCATCTAATTTCAGTATCCATGCCCAGCCATAGGTCCGCTCCCAGGATGCTGTGAGTGGTAATGAAAAATATTTTACCTCATTGGTGATATTTTCCCGGGTAATGGTGGTGCCCAATACTTCCCTGATGCGGGCCGCTTCGGGTATCTGAGGAAACAATTTCAGCAGCCGCAGCAGCATCCAGTGCCCATGCACCGAGGAGTGCCAGTCGAAGCAGCCATAAAATGCGGGATGCAGCTGTTGGGGCAGCAGCACATGGTCGCTGTCCGAATTGGACGTATGGTTGGTCTTGTTGGGAAACTCCTGCAGAATGCATTTCAGCGGCAACGAGGCAAGATGTGAAGCCCCTTTCAGGGTCAGTTCAAACCCGGAACTGTCCTTTTTTATTCTGAACAGATCATTCACCTGTGCCTGCGAAATTTCAGACAAGATTGATGCAAATGCGAAAACAAAAAATCTTTTCATCTTTCAAACTTAAATCATTCCTGCAAAACTCAACTCAACATTACGGGCTACCAACTCAAGACTAACGACTCCCGACTGTTCTTAACGTCTGTGGAAAAGATTAACTATTTTGTTTGAACGGCAATAGAGAACTTGTGCCCGAATCAGTCCATGGAAACCAATAAAGAAATATCGGCCCTGTTTACATTGATTGACGACCCTGATGAAGAAGTCTTCGGCGCAGTCTCCAATAAGATCGTTGACTACGGCAGGAACATCATCCCCAATCTTGAGCATCTCTGGGAAACCACTCCCAACGAAGCTGTGCAGAACCGCATTGAACTGCTCATTCATCGTTTACATTACACTGACCTTACGGAAGATTTCCGCCAGTGGAGTGTGTCGGGCCACCACGACCTGATGCTGGGCGCCATGCTGGTTTCCAAATTTCAGTACCCGGATGTGTCCACCACACAGGTGCTGCAGGAAATAGAAAAAGTGCGGCGCAATATCTGGCTGGAACTTAACAACTATCTCACCCCGCTGGAGCAGATCAATATAGTAACCAGCATACTGTACAGTTATTATGGACTGAAAGGCGGTGAAACCAATTACAAAGAGCCCAACGAATTCTTACTGCATAAGACATTGGAAGCAAAAAGAGGAAACCAGATCGCCAACGGGATATTATACCTGGTGCTTTGCGAGCTGCTCGATATTCCCGTCAGGGCCATCCGGATTCCCAAACAGTTCATCATGGCCTATTTCAAACCTGGCTACTCAGATGAAAGCCTTCCCAATCCTGTTCACAAAATTGAATTCTTTATTGATCCCACATCCGGGCAGGTGTTCACCCACCAGGATGTCGAGGGGTATTTCAAACGCATATCCGTTCCGCC
>JBQTHS010000163.1:0-15428 GCA_052389635.1 Bacteroidota bacterium
TGCATTTGCTGAATACCAAAGTACATCAGGATGGCTTGTTTCACCCATTCATTTACTACCCATGCATTCCCTGAAGGAGAAGCCACTCTCAGTCTTCCTTTGTCCAGTTCTCCGATAACTACCCGTACAGCATCACTGTATTTATTTTCCTTCAGTAATTCCCGGTTGGCCCATGCTTCCAGTATTAATTCTTTCATGCTGCGAATTTAGTGAATAGTGAATGGTGAATAGTGAATAGGCCTCAAAAGTTGCCTATTGCCCATTGCCTATTGACTATTCACCAATCACCAAAAATAATCTGCAACTTTGTGCGCTATGAACATCGGCTTTGATGCAAAACGGGCTTTTCACAACCAAACAGGGCTGGGCCATTACAGCAGAACGCTGATTCGCTCCCTGTCCGAATACCACCCGCAGCACCAGTACTACCTGTTCAACCCCAAACCATCGGACCTGTTTTCACTAAAAGCCCAAAACCTGCAGGAAGTATTACCCGCCGGACTGCTGAACAAAATATTTTCTTCCGCATGGCGCAGCAGTTGGCTTAAAAAAGATTTGCAGCGTCTGAAAATTGACCTTTATCACGGCCTGAGCCATGAAATACCCATGGGGATTCATAAGACAGGAATTAAATCTGTTGTCACCATTCATGACCTGATTCATGAGCGACACCCCGGGCAGTATAATCCTGTGGATGTTAAAATTTACCGTAGGAAATTCAGGTACGCCTGCGGCAATGCAGATAAGGTGATTGCCATCAGCCGGCAGACAAAAAGCGACATCATGGAGTTCTACAAGACACCGGAAGAAAAAATTGTGGTTTGTTATCAAAGCTGTAACCCTGCCTTCGGGCAAAAATTCAGCGAAGAAGAAAAAAGGAAAATAAGGGGGCAATACAGCCTGCCGGAACAATTCTTCTTATATGTGGGCGCCGTCATCGAAAGAAAAAACCTGCTGAATATCTGCAAAGCTATGTTCCTGTTAAGAGGTCAGCTGGATATTCCGCTGGTCGTTATCGGCGACGGGAAGAAATACAAGCAGCAGGTAAAAGACTACATAAAGCAAAACGGGATAGAAAACCGGATAATTTTTCTTTCAGAGAGCCCATCAGTAAAATCATTACCGTCTTTTCAATCAGCGGTTGATTTCCCTGCCATCTACCAGTCTGCCATTGCCATGATTTATCCTTCCTTCTCCGAAGGCTTTGGCATACCTGTACTGGAAGCATTATGGAGTAAATTGCCGGTGATAACCTCCAATACATCCTGTTTGCCCGAGGCGGGCGGGGAGGGAGCTTATTATGTAAATCCTGCCAGCGCAGGGGAAATAGCCGGCGGCATGATGAAGATTTATTCAGATAAACAGTTTGCAGAAAGCATGAAGGAAAAAGGATGGCAGCATGCACAGAACTTCACCCCACAAAAAAGCGCTGAGGCGGTGATGAATGTTTATAAGAGTATATGGTAGTCAGTAACTCCGCCCTTCAGGGCGGAGAAATGAAAAATACCTTAACCCCGGGCTTTAGCCCTGAGCAAGATGAATTTCGAAAACGATATTGAACAATGCCTGCAGGCGCTGAAAGAGGGCGGACTCATCCTGTATCCCACGGATACTGTTTGGGGCATCGGCTGCGATGCCAGCAATGAGAAAGCCGTGGAGAAAATCTATGCCCTGAAAAAAAGGCCGGATAAAAAAGCCCTGATAGTGCTGGTGGCCGATGAAAGGGAGGTGATGCAGCATACCGCCGCCCCCGACCTCGCCGTGTTTGATTACCTGCAGCAAACAAACAAACCTACCACGGTGATATATGAAGGCGCCATCGGTCTCGCTGATAACCTGGTGGCTGAAGATGGCAGCATTGCCCTCCGCATCTGCGGGGATGCTTTTTGCAAACAGCTTATCAAGCGCTTCCGCAAACCTATTGTTTCCACTTCAGCCAATATTTCAGGTGAACCGGTTGCAGGAACCTTTGCTGAAATTGCAGATAGAATAAAAAAAGGGGTAGATTATATTGTACAATACCGGCAGGAAGATTTGCAACCCGCTTCGGCCTCCGCTGTTATCAGGTGGCGCAACGGAACAGTTGAGGTGCTGCGTCCTTAACTCCTGGCTCCTGACTCCGAACTCTTAACTTTGCTCGTTTATGGAAATCAGTTTCACACCCAAAGAATCAATGATCATAAGGAAGGTTGCCAAAGCTGCAGAAGCCCTTGGGGTGGAAACCTATTTGATCGGTGGCTTTGTAAGGGATAAGATACTCGGACGGGAAACAAAAGACGCCGACTTTGTTTGCGCCGGCGATGCGATTGAACTGGCCAAAGAAACAGCAAAGCAGTTCAATCCTGTGCCAAAGGTGGATTATTTTAAAAATTTCGGGACAGCGCATATCAAAGTCAGTGACGGGTTTGAGGCAGAGTTTGTGGGAGCAAGAAAAGAAAGCTATCATACCGCTTCAAGAAAGCCCGATGTGGAACCCGGCACCATCAAAGATGACCAGGACCGCCGTGACTTCACCATCAATGCGCTTGCTGTCAGCCTGAATAAAGCTGACTATGGCAAACTCATTGACCCCTTTAACGGAATTAATGATATTGAAGCAAAGATCATCCGCACTCCAATGGAGCCATCGCAAACTTTCAGCGATGACCCGTTGCGGATGATGCGGGCCATCCGATTTGCCACTCAGCTACGTTTTACCATCGAAGAAAAAACCTGGCAGGGTATTAAAGACTCGGTTAAAAGGATCAAGATCATTTCGCAGGAAAGGATAACAGATGAACTGAATAAGATCATTCTCGCCGATAAACCGTCCATCGGGTTTGACCTGCTGTATAAAAGCGGCCTCCTTCATATCATTTTCCCGCAAATGCCCGAACTGGCTGGTGCCGAATACAAAGACGGACTTGGTCACAAGGATAATTTCTACCACACCCTGCAGGTGCTGGATAACCTCGCTGCAAATACCGGCGACCTCTGGCTGCGCTGGGCGGCCGTACTGCATGATATAGCCAAGCCCGCCACCAAAAAATTTGAAGAAGGCCATGGCTGGACCTTTCACGGGCATGAAGTGGTGGGTGGCAGGATGGTACCGAAAATTTTCAGCAAACTGAAATTGCCGCAGCATGAGGAAATGCGGTTGGTAAAAAAAATGGTGGAACTGCACCTGCGCCCTATCAGCCTCACCAAAGAAAATATCACCGACTCGGCCATCCGGAGGTTATTGTTTGATGCCGGTGATGATTTTGATGCGCTGATGATGCTTTGCGAAGCCGACATCACATCCAGGAACAAAAATAAAGTAAAACGCTACCTCGAAAACTTCCAGCTGGTGCGCCAGCGCTGCAAAGAGGTGGAAGAGAAAGACCATGTCCGCAACTGGCAGCCGCCTGTTACCGGCGAGATCATCATGGAAACATTCGGCCTGCCGCCATCCAAACAGGTGGGCATTATTAAAGATGCGCTGAAGGATGCCATGCTGGACGGCATTATCCCCAACACCTACGAAGCGGCCCATGCTTTCATGTTGCAAAAAGGAAGTGAACTTGGTTTGAAGGCGGTTAAATCCTAATTTTGTTTCATGGCAATTTTGAAATTCCGGATATATCTCGAAGAGGACGAAAGTGTTTACCGGGATGCAGTGATCCGGCATACACAGTCGTTCAGGGAACTTCATGAAACCATTCTCAGGGCCTATGAGTTTGACAACAAGCATAAGGCCACATTTTACCGCAGCAACGATCACTGGCAGCGGGGCCGGGAAATTTCACTGGAGCAATACGACAAGGAATACAAAGCGCCGCCCCTGCTGATGGAAGCCACTACGATTGGTTCAGAGATCCGTGACCCCAACCAGCGCTTTATTTACCAGTACGATTTCAATAAGAACTGGACCTTTCTCGTGGAGCTGATCAACGTCTCCAAAGAAGAGAACCCTAAAATAATTTATCCTTCCGTGTCCAGAACAGAAGGCATAGCGCCGAGCCAGTACGGCACCAAGGGTTTACTGGGTGAAAAATTTGCCGATGTGGAAGAAAAGTACGACCTCACACAGGCAGGCGAGGGATTTGCAGAAAAGGATGAAGAGGGAGAGGATATCAGTTTAAGTGAGGATGGTATAGCTGCTGATGAAGAAGAAGTTTAAATAAACAATGTTCAATAATCAATAAGCAATTTTCAGTTACGGAGCACTTGATTATTGTGTGTTGATTGTTGCTTATTGAGTATTTTCATGAACCTCCCCCAAAAAAAGACTGTCATCATCATCTGCGGGCCAACTGCCGTTGGCAAAACGACTGTTGCGATACAACTTACCAAACATTTCAAAACAGAAATCATCTCCGCCGACAGCCGCCAGTGTTTTAAAGAACTGAACATTGGTGTGGCAAGGCCATCCGAAGAAGAACTGGCAGCTGTCAAACATCATTTCATTGCCTCCCATTCAATTCATGAAGAAATAACAGCAGCAACGTTTGAGCAATATGCTTTGCAAAAGACAAAGGAACTGATTGAAGAGCATGATATCATCATCATGGCGGGGGGAACAGGTTTATACATCAAAGCTTTTTGCGAGGGGCTGGATGAGATACCGGAGCTGAAGCCCGGGGTCAGGAGCCTGATCGTAGAAAAATATAGACAAAACGGCCTGACATGGCTGCAGGATGAGATAAGGAACAGAGACCCCGGATTCTTTGCGGCCGGGGAAATACAAAACCCGCAGCGGATGATGCGGGCACTGGAAGTGCTGGAAAGCACCGGGCGGTCCATTCTTTCTTTTCGCAAAGGCGCAAAAGCAGAACGGGATTTTAATATCATAAAGATTGGTCTGGAACTTCCTAAAGAAGAATTGCGCCGCAATATCAATGCAAGGGTGGATGCCATGATAAAAGCCGGGCTGGCGGATGAAGTGAAATCATTATCCGCTTTTAAAAACCTGAATGCCCTGCAGACGGTGGGCTATGCCGAACTCTTTGATCATTTCGCCGGCAAACTAAGCCTGCCTGAAGCCATTGAACAAATAAAGGTACACACCCGGCAGTATGCAAAAAAGCAGATGACCTGGTTCAGAAAGGATAAAGACATCAGGTGGTTTGCCCCGGGAGATATAAATGGAAACATCCTTTCTTCAGCACATTCCCTTTAAATACAAAAGCAATCGTTTTTCCGTTCGACAAATTAAACCCCATGGTTTTATGGAATATGCCGGGCCTTCCTTCATGCCAGAAGCATACAGTGAATAAATAGATATTTCCTTTTACCATTGGTCCTTTGGGATAATCGCAGATAAAATGCGGGTCGCCTGTCCATGTGCGCAGAATATATACCGTATCGTCCCCGGTATAGATAAAGGATTTGATCAGTTTATTATTCTGCATGGGAACATTTCCAAGATCATGCGAAAAAGAACCGGTAGCAATGCCCTGCAGGGTATCGGCAAAAATCTTTTCACTGTTTTGTGCCAAAATGCCAGGTGACAGCAACAGGAAAAAACATGTCACTGATAACTTATTTAATACCGGGGTATTCACAACTGAAGAGACGCAGGAACAGGACAGGGGAGTTGTACGTACCGGCGGGTATTTTTTTCAGGAACAGCCGCCTTTTACTGCATGCTGATAACAATTTTCCCTTTTTGTTTCCTCCTGCTGAAATGTATGAAGGCTTCTGCCGTCTCATTCAGCGGACAGGTATGGTCAATTACAGGCTTTACTTTTCCTGTTTCAAAAAGTTCGTTCATATAAGCAAGGTCTTTGTTGGCCTTCATGGCCACCATGCGATAATTTTTTTTGCTGAAAGGTGCCAGCCACCATCTTACGAACAACAAAGCACCTGCAATACGGTTCAACTGTCCTCCAACAGTAAGATAAATGCCATTCCGGTTCAGGGCACGGAAATAAGCGAAGATGGAACGGTCTGTCCTTACATCCAGTATCATGTCATATCGCTTGCTGCTTTTTGCAAAATCTTCTTTTGTGTAATCTATCACATGATCAAACCCGATGGAACGCATCATATCAAACTTATCCGGATGGTCCACTCCCGTCACTTCAGCCCCGTATAATTTGGCGATCTGTACGGCAAACGTTCCCACGGCACCCCCTGCACCATTGATCAGCAATTTTTGCCCGGGTCGTACCTGCACTTTATTGCGGAGTGACTGTACCGCCATCATGGCCGCCTGGGGTGTAGCCGCAGCCTGTTCAAACGACATAGCGGGTGATTTCAGAGCCAATGCATTTTCTTTGGCAGCTTTGTATCCGGCAAAAGCGCCAAAACCGGATTCACACATATCCCCAAATACTTCATCACCGGGTTTAAATTTTTTTACATGCCTGCCAACGGCTTCCACCACACCCGCTATATCACACCCCGGTATCTTGTATTTTGGTTTAAACAGCCCCCACATACGGACAACAAAAGGTTTGCCCCTTATCATATCCCAGTCCCATGAGTTGATGGAGGCGGCCTGCACTTTTACCAGCACTTCGTAGTCTTTCGGAACAGGTTTCTTCACTTCCATCAACTGGAGCACATCGGGTGTTCCGTATTTGGTATAGACTATTGCTTTCAAGGCAGCGCTTGTTTGTTTGCAAATGTAAAGCCCTTCAGGCGGGAATTGCAAACTTCGGTTCAGTGAGAAAAATTTGAATAAATTGAATCTTCGCCGGCGGGCAGGCTCATTTTTTTGCAGGCTTATAGTAAAGAACTATTGAACCAGCGCTAAAGGTTTTTGTCTTTAATAGTTTAAGGTTGATTCTATCGCTTATGTTTTTCAATAATTGTAACCCGTTTCCTAATATAATTGGCTGAACACAGAGTTGGTATTGATCAATCAGGTCAAAGTTCATTAAGGTTACAATTAAACCCGGGCTGCCAACTAAAATGTCTTTACCCGGTTGTTGTTTGAGCTCTAAAATTTCTTTTTTAATGACTTTTCTTTTCAATTTTGTATTTTTCCAGCCGGCATTTTTCAGTGTGCGGGAAAAAACAATCTTTGAAATATTGTCTATTAGTACTGCAAATTCATCCGTTGGTTTGTTACCGGTAGGATTTTTTACAACAGTTGGCCAATAACTTTCCATAAGCTGGTATGTTATCCTTCCGTATATAAGGGTGTCTGCGTTACTTAATAGCTCATTGTAATGTTGATGTAGCTCATCATCTGCAATCATTGCTGTGTGGTCGCAAAACCCGTCAAGTGTCATATTGATTGCTGCAATCAGTTTTCTCATATTTTACGCCGTTGCTGCTGTTCTGTTATCATGTTTGTTGCTGCTTTAGTTCGCTTCACCAGCAACCGGATGTGCTGCAAGATCGGGTTGTTGGTGTAAATGCCCAAACCAGAAGAGTTTGATTTTTGAACAGCAGCAACGGCTTAATCTGTTTTTTGGCAGCAAACAAACATTTGCTGCCGGAATTTTGAACGGGATCGGGTGGGAGGTTTGGCTCTTTTGCAAGATTGGCTTTTGGGTGCCGGCTTTGTCTGCCCTGCAAATGCGCCTGCCCGGTGTTCGGGAAGGGTTGAGTATTTGTATTGTTTAATATAAAGCATGAATATTATATGCGAAGAGCCAACACTGTCTATAACTGCGAAATTCAACAAATGCAAATACTAAATTTTATTTTTAATTTCTACTTTATTTTATAAGCGATAACACGACTTGTTCCATAGGAGGGAACGAATAACATTTTTGTTCTGCTGTCATAGCTGATGTCATTAGACATGATACCATTTGTTCGGGTATCCAGCAAAAGCTGTTTTGTTCCATCAGTTTTTATGTAGTACAGGATGCCCTTGTAATTGCTAATTATGAATTCGTTTTCTGCGACCATTACAATGCCGTCGAGGCCGCTTTCGAAGCCGTCCGCAATCCTGGTGATTAGTTTACGGGAATCTGCTTTTTCAACACTTGCAGATGTCAGCACATACAAATCTGTATTTACGGTTAATAAACCATTTGCACCCGGCATGTTTTCGAGATAAACTGCAGCTTTATCACCTTCAATTCTATAAACCTTTCCTGCTCTTGTATCAGTAACATAAATAATTCCTTTGGAATCCACTGCCACATCATTCAGCATTATTGCGCCTTCAACCTGAATGCGTTTTATAACAGAAGCCCTATCAACATCTATTACTGCAACAGTTGAAGTTTCTGCTGTATAGAGTAACCCATTGAATAAAGCAGATCCCTTATTGGATGTAAGGCCTGTGACCCAATCATTCCTGATCACTTTTCCATCCGTACCGATGCGAACAATTTTTCCGGCACCCATGCAAGAAACGTAAAGAGTGTTTGATATTGAATCGTAGAGCACAGATTCCGGATTCCGCAAGGTAACTGAGTCTGTTTCCCAAACTTTTTCCAGGCTATGTTGTGCCAATAACACCGAATTTATACTCATTACTATGCTCAGCAATATTGTTCGTTTCATGGTAATCAATTTTATTGTTTAGTTGGCGCTTCTACATCAGAAAATTCAAGAACAAATTTTGGCAGACGTTCTCCTTTGATTTCAATTTTTGACAGTGCTGTATTAAATTCTTTAAGTTCATCACCACTAAAGTGAACATTATCCGCACCAGTATTTTCCAGCATATGTGCCATTTGTGTTGTGCCGGGTATTGGCACAATCCATGGTTGTTGTGCCAGCAGCCATGCCAGTGATATTTGGGCAGGAGTGGCTTGTTTAAGTGCAGCCCATTTTTTTAGCATATCCACCAATGCCAGATTATTTGGCAGGTTCTCCGGCAAAAATCGGGACTCCACGCCACGAATGTCGCCTTGAGCAAATCTTGTGTTTGCATCAATAGCCCCGGTAAGAAATCCTACTCCGAGCGGACTCCAGCAAACGAAGCCGATACCGAGTTCTTTGCACAACGGAATGATTGCGGTTTCGGGTCCGCGCCACAAAAGCGAATACTCATTTTGAATAGCCGTTACCGGATGAATGGAATGTGCCCGTTTCACAGTTTGCAGGCCCGGTTCAGACAGACCGTAATGCAAAAGTTTTCCTTCTTTTATCAGGTCTTTAATGGCTCCAACAACATCTTCAATTGGAACGTTTGGATCTACACGATGTTGATATAATAAATCAATACGGTCGGTACGAAGACGTTTCAACATTCCTTCCACCACTTCTTTGATATGTTCAGGACGGCTGTTAAGGCCGGGTAAACGCTGACCTGTTTTCTGATCAATATTCCAGCCAAACTTCGTTTCAATTACAATTTTGTTCCGGAAAGGGGCAACAGCTTCCCCAAGTATCCGTTCACTTTCAAAGGGACCGTAGGCCTCTGCAGTATCGAATAAGGTTATACCCTGGTCGAAGGCTTTACGAATGATGTTGAGCATTTCGGGACGGGATGGTATTGTTGTTTGATAGGTTCGCCACATGTTCTGCACCCCAAGTCCTATACTGGACACTTCCAGTGTTCCGAGCTTACGACGGCCGGAATGAGTATTTAGTTCATGTGATTCATTCCTGTTTTTTCCACTTAAGAATTGTTCTGCTTTGGCGTATGAAGCAAACAGGGAAGCCCCGGCAACTGCAAAACCTGATTTTAAAAGATTACGACGTTTCATATCCAATTTGTGATTAATGTGATTGATTATTATTATTGGCAGGAGCGGCTATTTTTGCCGGCCTGAGTAAACGAGAGAAGCTGAGTGAGCCCAGCTTCCATTTACCATTCTCTTTAATGTACACTTCAGTTACCATAAAAGGATTGATGACTTCATTTCCACCAACCACTGCAGCTAAGTCAAAATCAATTAACAGGATGGCCGTGTTTCCGATAATGTTGATAATAACGGAATAGACCCCGGCCTTTTTATACCAAATCGTACCTTCTTTAATAACGTTTAATTCCCGGGCTTTGCCCCAGCTTCCGCCCATATGAACAAACATTGACTTTTCGTCAAAGAGTACATTTAAAGAATCTGTATTTTTATCAGCCATCCACTGCCATTTGTTTTTAGAGAGCTGGAGGATTTTCTGTTCCTCTTCAGAGCTTTGGGCAAAGAGCCAATTGTTACCCAGGCAGCTTAGAACAAATAAGATGATTTCTCTTTTCATTTTTTATGCGTATTTCAATATTGTTTAATTCTTTTAGACCAGGTTAACAAAGGTCCCCTCATTTTACTGTGTTCAGGGTATAAAAATTACGGTTATTTCTACCATTTTTACTGATTGTCTCCGGCGCTACTAAAGTATCTATAAATTTGTGCAAGAATCACAAAGTATCTGCATGGAAAAAGTTGTAAACATCAACAGCATTAGTGAATGCAACATTTTTAATAATCACAAAACACTTCACCCCTTAGTTGCGGTGATAGATTTTTCAAAAGCCAGCCCGAGAAATTGGGGGGATGCTGATACCATCCGGTTTCAGTATGGCTTGTACAGTATTTTTTTAAAAGACGTGAAATGCGGCGATTTACAATACGGCCGCCATTATTACGACTACCAGGCAGGAACATTGGTATTTTTTGCACCCGGGCAGTCTGCCAGCATGGAGAACCCGAAAACTGATTATCAGCCAATGGGGCATGGCCTTTTTTTTCATGCCGATTTTTTAATCAGTACACTGCTCGGTAAAACTATACAGGATTATAAGTTTTTTGATTACCAGGCCCATGAAGCGCTGCATATTTCTGACGACGAAAGACAAATGATTTTGGACTGTTTCACTAAAATTGAGTTTGAATTAAAACAACCCATTGATAGGCATAGCAGGAGGCTTATTGCCTCAAATATCGAATTGTTTCTCAATTATTGCCAGCGATTCTACGACCGCCAGTTTATTACAAGAGAAGTGGCTCACAAGGGTATTTTAGCAAAATTTGAAGATTTGTTGAATAATTATTTTTCGTCAGATAAACCCCAAACCATTGGCTTGCCTTCGGTTGCTTATTTCGCTGAAGGACTACATTTATCGGCTAACTATTTTGGTGATTTAATAAAAAAAGAGACAGGACAGCCGGCAAAAGAATACATACAAAATAAGACCATTGAGGTGGCAAAGAATAAGATATCTGAAAGTGATAAAACTGTGAATGAAATTGCTTTTGAATTAGGTTTTAAATACCCGCAGCATTTTACCCGTTTATTCAAAAAAAAGGTCGGGCAATCTCCCAATGAATACAGAATGCTGAACTAAGTGATGATTCTTTCCCGACAAGTCTCTTTCTCCGCTATTGTGAATGTACAAATTTAAAGTCTTTAAGGAGAGACTCCGTCGGCGAAGAAATATCTTATTTTGTTTTTTCTATACCGGCAAGTTGTTTCCTGTATTCCATTTCCTCCTTGAATAACTTTCTGCTTAGCTCATAAAGCCTGTCCATATTTCAGAATAATATTCCTGATCTTTTTACGGCTTGTTTTCTTTTTCAAGATTGATCCTGATGTCTTTGGGAGAGTCCCCTTTATTATAAAGTTCTTTGAACTCTACCCAAATGTCAGCAGTGGTATCGTTTTGAAGTATTCCGGCTCCCCAGGCTCCCATATTCAGTCTGAAATTTTTTTAAATGCCCGATAATGTTGAGACAGTTTCTTTACCAGGAGCAGATTAAAGTTACCGAAGCTGAGAAAAAATAACCCCTGCTTTTTGACTGGGTTACAATTTATTAATTAAAAAACAGTAAGTTTTATTTCAACTTCTTCTTCAAATTATCATCAATCGCTGTAAGAAATTCTTCTGTATAAAGAAAATGCTCCCCATGCTTCACCTTATTGCCATGAATGCACACGGCAAGGTCTTTCGTCATCTTACCTTCTTCCACGGTTTCGATACATACGGCTTCGAGTGCATTGGCAAAATCAATCAGCGGCTGGTTGCCGTCCAGCTTGCCGCGGAAAGCAAGTCCTCTTGTCCAGGCAAAAATGCTGGCGATAGGATTGGTGCTGGTGGGTTTGCCGGCCTGGTGGTCACGGTAATGCCTGGTTACCGTGCCATGTGCTGCTTCGGCTTCCATCGTTTTGCCATCGGGGGTTATTAATACAGAAGTCATCAGTCCGAGAGAACCAAAACCCTGTGCTACGGTATCGCTCTGCACATCGCCGTCATAATTTTTACAAGCCCACACAAAATTGCCGTTCCATTTCAGGGCGCTGGCCACCATATCATCAATCAGGCGGTGCTCATACACAATACCGGCGGCATCAAACTGCGCTTTAAACTCATTTTGATAGATCTCCTCAAAAATATCCTTGAAACGGCCATCATATTTTTTCAGGATGGTGTTCTTGGTGGAAAGATAAAGGGGCCATTTCTTACTCAGGGCAAGATTGAAACAGCTTCTTGCAAAACCTTTGATGCTCTCATCGGTATTGTACATCGTCATGGCCACACCATCGCCTTTAAAGTTGAACACTTCAAAGGTCTGCGCTTCGCCGCCACCATCGGGTGTAAAAGTCATCGTCAGTTTTCCTTTTCCTTTTATCACCGTATCAGTAGCCCTGTATTGGTCGCCGAAAGCATGACGGCCCACAATGATGGGGGCGGTCCAGTTAGTTACCAATCTCGGTACATTGCTGATAACGATGGGCTCACGGAAAACAGTTCCGTCAAGGATATTCCGGATGGTGCCGTTGGGGCTTTTCCACATTTGTTTCAGTGAAAATTCCTTCACCCTCGCTTCATCCGGGGTGATGGTGGCGCATTTAATACCCACGCCCCATTGTTTGATGGCATTGGCCGCATCTACGGTCACCTGATCATCGGTCTTGTCACGGTATTCAATACCGAGGTCGAAATATTTAATGTCCACATCAATGTAGGGCAGTATGAGTTTGTCTTTGATGAATTTCCAGATGATGCGGGTCATTTCATCGCCGTCCAGTTCCACCACGGGGTTTGCCACTTTTATTTTGTCAGCCATAGTATTTTTTAATTTACAAACGTACAGGAATTGACCCTTTGCACAAAGTACATTTCGGACTGAGGAATATTTGTTTTGAAGACCATGCAGAGTACACAGGGGCCGGCGGGATAATGTTTTTAAATCTCAGCGTACCCGGCGGTCTCTGCGTGAATCTAGCCCCGCCTTTTTTGATTTAACCTGCTACTTTTGTGCAGAGGAAGTTGGCTGCTGCGGTCTTAGCCCGGCGAAACTTTATCTATGCAAACCATCTATCACAGCCTGCGTTTGTTCCTGGGTCATTTTTTAAACCTCACAGATGCTGAGTTTGACCTGCTGAAGCTGCGTTCTCTGCTGAAGCATTTTCAGAAGAACGAAAAACTGATGGAGCCGGGCCAAACGGAACAGCATCTTTATTTTATCGGTAAAGGCATGATACGGGAGTTTTTTTACAAAGGGGAAAAAGAAGTGACCACCGACATTATCACTGAAGGCACCATCACCGGTTCTGTATCCTCTTTTTTAACCAGCGCCCCGTCTCATTATTGCCTGAAGGCTATGGAACCGGTCACGGCGCTGGCTATTTCAAAGAACGACCTCGAAGAACTGTACCAGAGCAATCGCAACTGGGAAAGGCTGGGCCGGGTGCTTACCACCCATTTCCTGCTGCAGCAGGAGCAGCACATACTGGATAATATCCGCCTGTCGGTAAGAGAACGTTTCATTCAGTTTGCAGAGCAGCACAAGCAACTGCTGCAGCGGGTGCCGCAGAAATACCTGGCTTCCTACCTGAACATCAAACCCGAGACCTTCAGCCGCCTGAAACACCTGGTGAAGTCGTCCAAAAAGGCAGGGAAACCATCCCGTTCATAAAATTTTCTTGATTTAAGTCAAGGATAATCGTAGCTTTTGGTTCTCAAGGCCTGGTTATGGATAAAGCAAAACCATTTCAACTTTACCTGCAAAAATTCATTTCTCTTTCGGATGATGAGTTCAGGGAGTACCTGCTGCCGGTCATCAGCATTCGTAAGTTTGCCCGTAAAGAACTGCTGACAAAAGCGGGGGAGGTGGAGAATTACTTCAACTTCATCCTCAGTGGCCTTATAAGAAAATATTATCTCCGGGGCAGGGAGGAGATCAACACACAGATATCATTTGAGGGGCATATCATCCATAGCCAGGAGTCTTTTCACAGCCGCACCCCTTCGGAATATTTTGTGGAAACGATAGAACCCAGCGTTGTCGCTTCCATTACGTTCGATGATATGGAAAAAATATATGCTTCTTCCCCAAAGATGGAGCATATGGCCAGGATGGTGATCACTTACACTATGGTACTGAAAGACCGCTGGCAGGTGCAGATGGTAAAGATGACAGCAAGGGAGCGGTTCCTGAACTTTGTGACCAAAAACCCCGAACTGCTGCAGCGGGTGCCGCAGAAATTCCTTGCATCCTATCTCAACATCAAGCCGGAAACTTTCAGCCGTTTCAAGCATTTACTGAGGAATCATACAAAGGCAGTTCATGGCTAATGGTTCATGGAGGCATTAATATCTGAGAAAACAGTTACGAATCACCATTCATGGGTACCGTTTCTTTATAAAGGACTGTTCGTAACCATGAAACATGAACTATAAACCCTCCCTTACACATTTACTATCAGCACCGGAATTTTCAATTCATGCCTCACCGTCTCAATGGTTTGGCCATAGATCAGGTCTTTGATGCCGCGGTGTCCATGGGCGCCAATGACCAGCATGTCGGCGTTTGATTCTTTTACCAAACGGATGATTTCTTTTGCCCGTTCATTAAAACCTAATAAGCCAACAGAAGAAATCCCTTTTTCTTTTAATTGCTGCACATAACTGTCAAGATGTTCCTGGTCTTTTCTGGTTTCCAGGTCATCTGTGTCTTTCTCCATTAACCGGGTGGCTGCACTTTCAACAATATGAATCAGCACATAAGAAGTATCATTATTACCCTGCCCGATAGCATGACTTATCAGCTTAAGATCGTTCCTGGTAAAATCCAGCGCCACCACCACTTTTTTATAAATGGGTATAGCTATTTGTTGCAGTTCTGCAGCGTCAGGATGAGGCAGTACAGGAGTTGCGGCTGTTTTTTTGCGCATAAGCGGATAAAAAATGGCGACAAATAATAAGGTAAGATAAAATAATCCTGCCAGTATGATAACGGCTTTCCAGAAGATGCTGCCGGATGAAGCAAAGAATGAAACGGATTGTCCCACCACCATGCTTATGTTCAGGTAAACGAGGATAGCGGCAATCAGTGATGCAAGAAAAATAACAAAAGGCCGGATGACAAATTTGCCCATTGTTTTTTTATCGCTGGTGAAATGTATCAGGGGAATAATGGCAAACCCAAGCTGCAGGCTCAGGATCACCTGGCTTAGTATCAGCAGGCTGTCAATATTTTCTTCGCCATTAATTAAAATAACAATGACGGCAGGTATGATGGCGATCAGCCGGGTCATCAGCCTTCTTATCCATGGGGCAATCCTGAGTTTAAGGTATCCTTCCATTACTACCTGGCCTGCCAGTGTGCCGG
>JBQTHS010000164.1:0-43849 GCA_052389635.1 Bacteroidota bacterium
AGCCGTTTGCATGGAAATGCTTTCAGTAAAAATAGGGTAAAGTTTTTATCCCTTTATCACACCGGTCAGTATCAGCACCAGCAGGATGATGCCGGCGATGATGCGGTACCAGCCGAATAACCTGAACCCATGCTTTTGCAGGAAGCCGATGAAAAATTTTATCGCCAGCATCGCCACCACGAATGCCACTGCATTGCCGATGATAAAAAGTTTTACATCGTCTGAACTGATGGTCTTGTACCCTTTCAGCAGTTTATAACCAGTAGCAGCAGCCATGGTGGGCACGGCCAGGAAAAAAGAAAATTCAGCAGCTAATTTTCTTGTCAGTTGCTGCTGCATTCCGCCAATGATGCTGGCGGCGCTGCGGCTTACCCCGGGTATCATGGCAATACATTGCCAGAGGCCAATGATAATGGCTTTTGGAAAACTTATCTGCTCGTCGGTCTGAACAGTTTCTTTTCTGAAGAACCGGTCAATAAATAATAATATGATACCTCCGGCGATCATGGTGATCGCTACAGTGAGGACACTTTCAAGCAGTGCATCTATCTTTTTCTGAAAAATAAAACCAATCAAAAGTGCCGGTATTACCGCCACCAGCAACTTCCCGTAAAAATTCCATTTCCTGGTTTGCAATGGCGCCATGAATTTTTTCCAGTAAAGTACCAGCACCGCCAGGATAGCCCCAAGCTGAATGCCGACCGTAAAGAGTTTGGTAAAATCATTTGATTCCACTCCCAGCAATTCCTCTGTAATGATCATGTGGCCGGTGGAGGAAACGGGCAGGAACTCTGTCAGCCCTTCCACAATGGCGATGATGATGGCCTCTGCAGTGCTCATTGGCTGATTGGTGGTTTTAAATAAAGAAAGCGGTCAGCGCCTGCTGCCGCTTTAAAACTTATTTGAATGGCAAACATCTTAGTTGGAAGCCGTCTTTGGTTTTTTAAAAATGGCAAAAACTTCGATCACCAGCCCCAGCAGGATAAGAAGGGGGGCAACGGTGATCCGGGTAGTGCTGTACACGGCGTCTTTATTGAACACGGAAGGGTCAGTATTGCTTTTACCGCCCGACATCAGGAACATACCGGCTGCTATCACTGCCAGCCCGATCAGCATCCAGCGGTAATTGTCTTTACTAAAAATAGAAGGGGTGTTCTTGCCGCTCATTTCATCTGTTTTTGGCTGTGCAATATAGCAAATTTAGTGAATGATGAATGGTCAATAGTCAATAGTGAATATACTGATGAGGGTTCATTGCCAATTCACAATTCACTATTGCCGTTTCAATACAGGTCATCCAGCTTCATTTTCAGGTACTTTACCACACTGCGATGTGTGCTAAAGAGGGTGATGCCGATACCTAAAACAATCAGGATAAAGAAAAGCAGGAACAACAGACCTGAATCATGAATCGTCTTCAGCCAGTCCACATAATTTTCCAGTATCAGGATTACGATATACAGTACAAATGAAGCAATGAAACCGCTGATGGCCCCGTTGATGATAGCCCGGATGTTAAGCGGTTTGGCGATAAAACTGCGGGTGGCGCCCACCATCTGCATGGTTTTTATCAGGAAACGGTTGCTGAACATGGCCAGCCGGATGGTATTATCAATCAGGAAGATCACCACCAGCGATATAATGATAACCAGTATCAGCAAACCAATGCTCACAATACGGATATTCTGGTTCAGCTTGCCCACCAGCGCCTCCGGGTATTTTACATCGGTCACATAGGTCTGTGCTTCCAGGTCTTTTTTAATGTTCGCCAGGCTGTCTAATTGCACATAATTTCTTTTCAGCCTGAAATAAATGGCATCGGGCAGGGGGTTTTCATCCAGCACCTTGCCCCAGTCCTCGCCTCCATCCTGCATGTATATCTTCTGTGCTTCTTCCTTGGACACATACCGGATAGATTTTACATAGGGCTTTGTCGTCATGTAATTCATCAGCGCCACGCTGTCCTTGGGATTCAGGTTGGGAAGCAGGTAAGTCCTCACTTCCACATTTTCTTTAAAGTAGTCGCCGATCTTACTGGCATTGATCACCAGCCAGCCGATGATGCCAAGCAGAAACAATACAAGGGTGACTCCGAGTACAGACATGAAGTAAGATGGTTTTCCCCGTTTGATAGAAGCTTTTCCGGATTGGGACATGCAGTTGCTATTTCAGGTTAATGGATGCGGGCCATCTTTCGCAAACTCACAGTTACGGATTTTTTTTCATTGCTGCGGATGGCAGGCAAAAATAGCAGTTTATACCCATTGAATTCTGCTTTTTAAATTTATGCCGCCGGTATAATGCCGGCCCGGACACTCTGAAAAGGTTTTAGTATACTATCACAGAAGTGGCGCCGGCATTAGGGCTACAATCAGTATTTTTGCTGTTCCAATTAAACGATTGCCCCCGGTTCATATTGCCATCTGTGGCGGAAGATATTTGTTAAAGAATTACCGTAAGCATTAACATCGTTTCAAAAAGTATAAAGGCAGGCGATAAATATGGAATACAATTTCAGGGATATTGAAAAGAAGTGGCAGGCTTCATGGAAGGCGAATAAAGTTTACAATGTTTCGAATGAATCCACGAAACCTAAATACTATGTGCTGGATATGTTTCCCTACCCCAGCGGGGCAGGGCTGCATGTGGGCCATCCGTTAGGATACATCGCTTCTGATATTTACAGCCGCTACAAAAGACTGAAAGGCTTTAATGTGCTGCACCCGATGGGCTTCGACAGTTTTGGCCTGCCCGCCGAGCAATATGCACTGGACACCGGTCAGCATCCTGCAGTGACGACCAAAAAAAATATTGAAACTTTCAAATCCCAGCTGGATAATATTGGCTTCTGCTTTGACTGGAGCCGTGAAGTGCAGACCAGCGACCCGGAATATTACAAATGGACACAGTGGATTTTTCTGCAGTTGTTTAAAAGCTTTTTCAACCGCAACATCAATAAAGCGGAGCCAATTGAGAAGCTGATCGCTGCTTTTGAAAAAGAAGGAAATATAAATAATCCCTTGCCATCTGTTCCCGACAGGGGACTGGGTCATTTTCCTGATGACAAGCCGGAGTTTGATGCAACTGATTGGAATGAATTTTCGGAGTACACGAAACAAGCAATATTGATGGAATACAGGCTTGCTTACTGCGGGGTGGGTGAGGTAAACTGGTGTGAGGCATTGGGTACTGTGCTGGCTAATGACGAAGTGGTGAACGGTGTGAGTGAAAGGGGGGGGTATCCTGTGGTGAGAAAGAAACTGCGTCAATGGTATTTAAGGATAACGGAATATGCTGATCGGTTACTACAGGGTCTGGAAACCGTTGACTTCAGTGATGCAATGAAAGAAATGCAACGAAACTGGATCGGAAAATCCATGGGAGCCGAAATTGATTTTCCTCTGGAAAATGAGATGAACCTGAAAGTGTTTACTACCCGGCCAGATACAGTTTTTGGAGTTGATTTCATGGTCATTGCCCCCGAGCTTGATACGGTCAGCCTCATCGTTACACCGGAACAACAAAAAGCAGTGGACGACTACCTGGATTTTGTAAAGAGCAGGAGTGAACGGGAGCGCATGGCCGAAAAAAAGATCAGCGGGGTGTTTACCGGCGCCTATGCCATTCATCCCTTTGACGGAAGAAAAATTCCCATCTGGGTCTCAGAATACGTATTAGCCGGTTATGGTACCGGCGCCATCATGGCGGTGCCCTGCGGTGATGAACGGGACCATAAGTTTGCAAAACATTTCAATATTCCCATCACCAATATCATCGGCAGCCATTATAAAGGTGAGGAGGCCAATCCCACCAAAGATGCCATACTGGAAAATTCCGGTTTCCTGAACGACCTGCTGATGAAGGATGCGATTGAAGTGGCCACCAAAGCCATTGAGGAAAAAGGCATTGGTGTGAGAAAAGTGAATTATAAAATGCATGATGCCGCCTTCAGCCGCCAGCGCTACTGGGGAGAACCGTTTCCGATTGTATGGAAAGACGGGATAGCATACCCGCTGGATGAAAGTGAACTACCGCTGGAACTGCCGCATGTGGACAGTTACAAACCCGGCCCGGATGGTGAAGGGCCGCTGGCGAACATAAAAGAGTGGGCCCTCATCCCCGGTCCTACTCCGCAGGCGGAGAAGGGAGCGGCGGGAGTCCCAAAGTACGCTGTGTATACCCCCATGCAGTATGAGCTGGCGAAACGAATGAGAAAAGAATATACAGAAGCGGAAGGTGAGTTATGGGAATTACTGAGAAATAATAAAGTGGGAGTAAAGTTCAGAAGGCAGCACCCGATAGATAAATACATAGTTGATTTTATTTGCCTGCAGGAAAGATTAATCGTGGAAGCAGACGGGGGCTATCATACTATCGGAGAACAAAAATTTTATGATGCAGAAAGAACAAGGGTGCTGAATGATATTGGCTTTGAAATAATACGGTTCACCAACGAAGAAATAACCAAAGACCCATACAAAGTAAAAGACAGGATTAAAAAAAGACTAGAACAAAAAAGAACAGAGGCACTCACCTCATCCCCTCTCCACGAAGTGGAGAGGGGGCAGGGGGTGAGGGAAACCAACACCATGCCCGGTTATGCAGGAAGCAGCTGGTATTTTCTCCGCTATATGGACCCGAAGAATGAAAAAGAATTCTGCAGCCGCAAAGCAAGCGACTACTGGGGGCAGGTGGATTTATATATCGGTGGCACGGAACATGCAGTAGGCCATCTTTTATACAGCCGCATGTGGACGAAAGTGCTTTTTGATTTGAGATTGATTGGATTTGATGAGCCGTACAAAAGATTGGTGAACCAGGGGATGATACAGGGGAGCAGTCGTATTGTGTATTTTATATCGTATTTACTTGGGTATGATGATTTTTACGACACAATGATGCCAAGATTTTGCATATCAAAATCATTAGCAGATTCCTTTTCTGAAACGAAAACTAAAGAGTTGATTGGAAAAATAATAAATGGTGTAATTAAAAATAATAACCCTAATCTCAATTTTACACTTGCTGTCGGGGGACAGTTATATCCGACACATATTGACGTCAATATTGTTGATGGAGTTGAATTAAATAAAGACGACTTCAGAAAATGGCGTAATGGAGAATACAAAGATGCAATTCTGATTTGTGAAGATGGTACTGTTTCCCTCCCCACCGGGGAGGGTCAGGGAGGGGCTTATATCTGCGGTAGTGAGATTGAAAAGATGAGTAAATCCAAATTCAACACTGTTAACCCGGATGACCTGGTAATGAAATACGGCGCCGATACCTTCCGCATGTACGAAATGTTCCTCGGCCCGGTGGAAATGAGCAAACCATGGGATACCAAGGGCATTGAAGGAGTGCACCGCTTTCTGAAAAAACTCTGGAGACTTTTCTTTGATGAAGTAAAAGGCAAAGTGTGGACAGAAGAAAAAGCTACCGATGCCGAACTGAAAATCCTTCACAAAACCATTAAGAAGATAGAAGAAGACACCGAACGCTTCAGCTTCAATACCGGCGTAAGCACCTTTATGATATGTATAAACGAACTCACTGATTTAAAATGCCATAAAAAAGAAATTCTTGAACCGCTACTGATATTACTGGCGCCCTACGCCCCGCATATCGCAGAAGAACTGTATGCGCAGCTACGCATTTCTCCCCTCTCCACCGGGTGGAGAGGGGCAGGGGGTGAGGGCTCAATTCTGTACGCCTCCTTCCCCAAATGGGAAGAAAAATACATTAAGGAAACTTCCAAAGCTTACCCCGTTGCCATCAACGGTAAAACAAGGGCCGAACTCACCATTGCCCTCGACGCCACACAGCAGCAGGTGGAAGAAATTGTATTGCAGGATGCCGCCGTACAAAAATGGCTGGATGGCAAAACACCGAAGAAAATCATCTATGTAAAGAATAAGATGATCAATGTGGTGGTGTGATAAAATGCTCAAATCGCTAAAACTATTCTTTCTTTTGGGTTTTAAAGTCCCCCATGCGGGGGTTATCCCCTGAGTTCGTCAAAGGGTTAGTGGGCTTGTTTTTTCACCAGCCTTATCATCGCACTGCTGCCCTCACTGCTGGCTAAGTAAGCATCGTACCGCACCCCGTTTACTATCGCCACCATATAAGAGGTATTGGGAGGGATGGCCCCTAAGTTTTCGGCCACCATTGTCAGTTCATTGCTGTCCTTTAATTCACTTACAGCTATTTTGATGATATGTGCATTCCCGGTGAGCCGGATATGCTGAAACAGCAGTTTATCATTGAGGAAAAGCGAAATGGAATCGCCGTCTATCTCGGCGTTGTCATAAAAACGCAGCTCTATAGAATCGCCGCTTACCGGTATTTCTTTGATAAAAACTTTTTGCCGGGCTGTAAATTTCTCTTCGATGGTCGGCGCTTTTACCGGCGCCGCTGTTCTTTCCACCGGCTTTGGTTTTTCAATCACCGGTTCTGTTGTTTTTTCCACAGGTTTAGGCGGGGCCGGGGCGATGAGCACTACTATGTTTTCCTCTGCTGAACCCGGCTGACTGTTTTCGAATGGCACTGGTACCAGCGCAACAGCGCCGATGCTGTCAATAATCCTCGGGTCATTGGCGCCGGAAGTATAATTTTCAATCACAAAATCCCATTCATCTTCAAATTCTGAGAAGCTTGTTTTGTCTAAGTGCACATCGCCTTTTATATCCATATCATCATCCCGCTTTGCCGCCTTCCCGTCCAGCATCATCCTGCCATCACCAGGGCAATTAAAGTCGGTCCTTGCCAGCAACGGAATTTTTCCCGGTGAGAAAATGCTCAGCCGACCGGATTGTTCTGCCAGCAACTGGTCATCCCACCACACGGCGGCATTGGTGGCTTTATCAAAATAACCTTTGATGGAGTAGCGCCTGTAATTATTGGCTGATTCGTAGTAATACGAGGTGCCGGTAAGGCTGTCCCCCTTCTGGATGATCTTGATTTCGGCTTTTTGCCGGTTGATCTTTCCCCTCCAGGTCCCGGTAATCATCTGCCCCCGTACGGGGAGGGAGAAACACAGAAAAAGCAGGCTGTATAACCATAAAAAAGCAAGGCGGCGGGTTCTTTTCATACAGCTAAGACAATTTATTACTACTAACGGTTTTAAGTATTTAATATTTTCCTGTGAAAAGTTGACACAGTGAAAAAAAATCCTAACTTTCAGCACAAATCCCTCCACCTGAGGGTGAATCTGTAATTAACCAAACTTCACTTATGAGAAAGTTATACGTATGTCTTCTCGCCTTAGCTGCCGTTATTTTATCCCCTGATACCGTAATTGCCCAGGAGCCTGAACATTCTTTTGGCCCTGCACCGGTGCAGCAGAGGGCTTCCGGGTCCGGGATACAAACAATGCTGCCGGATGTGGCCAACCCTGCCAGCCGGGGTTTTGTTTATCATGGCGGACCAGGCACCTTTCAGCTCGCCAAACAAACGCTGGCCAATACAACTTTAACAGCAATCGGAGCTCCGGTTCCTTTTGTTTTTCCGGGCGCAGCAGCATGGAGAACGACCACCAACCAATTATATGTGATAGACCAGGGCGCACCTTTTGCCCTTTACACCGTGGATACCCTTACAGGTGCGAGAACATTTGTAGCGAACTGCACCGGCGTTCCCCATGCCAATTTTACGGGGATGACCTGGGATTACAGCACCAATACCATGTACGGGGTTTCATCAAGCCTTGCTGCATCGCAAATATTTACGATTAACCTTACTACCGGTGTTTGCACCCCTATCGGGGCGCCTACTGCCATTTCACCCGGTTGTATCATGCTCAATGCAGCGCCGGGCGGGTCTTTGTTCGGAGTGGACCTTGTAAATGACCAGTTGTTCAGGTGGAACAAAACCACCGGGGTACCCACCTCCATAGGGCCCATAGGTTTTAATGCCAACTTCGGGCAGGATGGCCATTTTGATTTGAGCGACGGACAGTATTACTATGCTGCCTACAATGCCACTGTAGGCCAGCCCCAGTTGCGTGTCATTGACACTCTTACGGGAAGCAGCGTATTAACCGGTGCTTATGCCACTCTTCAGGTTCAAACTTTGGGTATCTACACCCTTCTCAATCCGGTGAATGATGATTGTGCCAATTCCATTCTACTTAACTGCGGGCAAACCGTTACCGGCAGCACGGCAACTGCTACCCTGGACGGGCCTGCAAGCTGTGTCGGGGGTGGCACTGCCCCGGATGTGTGGTACAGGGTGGTTGGTACAGGAGCTAACATTACCGCCATTCTTTGTGGCTCGGGTTATGATACTAAGGTGGATGTTTATACCGGAACATGTGGCGCATTGGTTTGTGTGGGCGGTAATGATGATTTCTGCGGCTTTCAATCCCAATTCACATGGGCCACTACAACTGGTACTACTTATCATATCAGGGTTCACGGCTTTTTGGGATCCACAGGACCCTTCACCCTGAACATTGCCTGTCAGCCTGTGAATGATAATTGTTCAGGTGCTATTAATATCAATTGCGGTCAGTCCCTTACGGGTACAACAGTTGGTGGAGCTATTGATGCTGTGCCTTTCTGTGGATTTGCAGTTTCTTCACCGGGTGTATGGTACACCTTTATTGGGTCTGGGGGTATAGAATCAGTGAATACATGTACAGCAGCTTCATTTGATACAAGAATTGATGTTTTCTCCGGTACTTGCGGAGCCCTTGTGAGTGTGGGATGTAACGATGATGATTGCGGATTAAGATCGCAGGTAACCTTTGGAACCACAGCCGGTACCCGGTACTATGTTCTTGTACATGGGTTTGGTGCTGCCACTGGCACATTTACCTTAACAAGAACCTGTCCGCCTTGTGTGGGAGTTCCTTCACCCGGTGCCATCACCGGTTCATCCGGTCCTTATTGCCCGGGTACTTCAGTTACATTAACACTGGCAGGTAATACCATTGCCAATGGTATCACTTACCAGTGGAGATCCTCACTGACCCCCGGTGGACCGTATACTGCCATACCCGGCGCCACAAACGTATCTTATACATTTAATACGACCGTTACGACCTACTTTATTGTATCAGTAACCTGTACTAACCCCGGTGGGGGAACGGGTAATACGGTTGAGTTCCCGGTACTGGTAAACAACCTGGTTCATTCGAATGTTCTGGCCACACCTCCTGTCTCCTGTTCACCGGGCGCCACTGTTATCAGTGCAACTGTGTCGGGGTCTGTATCACCGGGTAACTATACCCATTCCCTGTCGGGTCCGGGGGTTATAGCACCACCTGTGGTTTCAGGACTGAATAATTCCAATGTTAGTTTCAGTGTAACAGGCATACCGGCCGGAGTGCAGAACTATACGCTCAGTTCCGGAATTGCATTAAATCCTAATTATAGTTTTACCACCTCCACCGGCAATGCCCTTGTTCCCGGCGCCACGTTAGTTGCGGGCAGCCAGGGTGATGATGTAACAGCCTCCCTGCCATTGCCATTCCCCTATTCCGTTTACGGGGTTACGTACAACAGTGCATTCGTATCGAGCAATGGAAATATCCAGTTTACCGGGGCGGGTAATGCTAGCTTCACTAATACCTGTCCGTTGCCCACAGCAACCTTTAACGCACAGGGCGGGGTGCTGTTCATGCCGCATTGGGATGATTTATGGACTGCCCAGGCAGGCGGAGGGATTTATACTTCCGTTTCCGGGGTTGCTCCTAACCGTATTCTTAATATTGAATGGAGGGCACAATATTTCCCGGGTACGGGAACCGTGAACTTTGTGGTCCGGCTTTATGAAGGGCAGGAAAGGGCTGACTTCATATACGGAACTATCACCGGTACGCCGGGATCCAGTGCAACTGTCGGTGTACAAGGCGGACCAACGCCTACTACATTGTTCACCCAGTATTCCTGCAACAGCGCAGCGTTGAATGCCGGATTGGGTATATCTTTTGTCAGACCGGTGTGTACCGTTACCAGCAATGTAACGGTGACCGTTAATCAAACGCCGATCATTACACTTACAACTGTGCCACCGGCACCCATAGGTTCAAACTACACGTTCACCACTTCAGCGGGCAATGCAATTGTTCCGGGTACCACACTGGTGCCGGGAAGCCAGGGTGATGATCTGACCGTAGCGGTACCATTGCCATTTACCTATTTTGCCTATGGCACGGGTTATAATAGTGTAAGGGTTGGCAGCAACGGTAATCTTCAGTTTACAGGAGGAGGAAATACAGCCTTTACCAATACATGTCCGTTACCTAGTGCAACTTTTAATGCACAGGGAGGAGTAGTCTTCATGCCGCATTGGGATGATTTATGGACTGCTCAGGCCGGAGAGGGGATATTTACTTCTGTTTCCGGGGTTGCTCCTAATCGTATATTCAATATTGAATGGAGGGCTAGTTATTTTCCTGGTACCGGTTCCGTAAGTTTAGAAGCCCGGCTTTTTGAAGGACAACAGCGGGTTGACTTTATTTATGGAACAATTACAGGCTCACCCGGGGCCAGTGCATCTATCGGTGTTCAGGGTGCTCCAACGCCAACCACTCTATTTACCCAATACTCCTGTAATACAGCTTCGTTAAGTCCCGGATTAGGTATTTCGTTCACGCTGCCTTCCCTGATTATTTGCAACGGAACAATTGTGCGGATGGATGCACAGGCTGTGCCCGGCGCACTACAAACATTTAATACAGGGGCTACTAATATTCATATACCGACCGGGGGAACCACCAATGGTAATGCATCCCCTTATCCCGGAACCATTGCCGTATCCGGATTAGTCAACACAGGTGTCACAGTGAAATCAGTTACACTAACCGGGTTCTCTCATGATTTACCGGATGATGTGGATATTGTGCTGGTTTCTCCTTCAGGCCAGTCGGTGATACTCATGTCGGATGCCGGCGGTAGCACGGCCGTTACAGGACGGAACTATACATTTGATGACGCAGCAGCGAATCCGCTGGCAGATGCAACGACCAACCTAAGCGGTACCTACCAGCCCACCAACTATGGCGCCGGTGATACATGGCCGGCCCCGGGCCCGGGAGGAACACCTGTTTCTACCACACTGTCAACATTTACAGGCAATGCCAACGGAAACTGGAATCTCTATATTGTGGATGATGCCGCGGGCAGTGTTGGATTCCTTGCCGACTGGAGGATCACCTTCAGTGTACCTCAACGGGTAGTATTCAGCCCGCTGACCAACCTTTTTACCGATCCGCCAGCTACCATTCCTTATACCGGAACACCTGAATATACGGTTTGGGCAAGGCCGACTGTGTTCACAACATATACCGTAACCAGTACTATTGCTGGTTGCACTAACAGCGCCAGTGTGAATATAACAGTGAATAATCCACCTGTCATTACCACACAACCGGCTGCCCCGGCTGCCCCGGTTTGCCCCGGTTTCAATACAACATTCACGGTTGTGGCTACCGGTACAAGCCTTACTTACCAATGGCAGCGCAGTACTGACAACGGCGTTACATGGACTAATGTAGCAGAGGATGTGTTACATTCCGGAACTACAACTCCATCCATTACTGTCAATAACCCTACGGTTGCACAAAACGGGCACCGTTACAGGGTGATCATTTCAGGGGTTTGTCCTCCTACTCCTGTTACATCCAATGTGGTAATACTGGTTGTGGCCACGCCACCGGTTATTACTACACAGCCTGCCAACAGAACGGTATGTGCTCCTGATGCTGCCGTATTCACTGTAGTGGCCGGCGGAGTTCCTGCACCGAATATTTATCAGTGGCAGGTTAGCACCACAGGAGCAGCCGGCCCATGGGTGAACCTGACAACCGGTGGTTCATATACACCCACACTTACTGTGAGCCCGACAGCTACTTCACAAAGTGGCAGTCTTTACAGGGTGATTGTAACCAACAATTGCGGCCAGAGTGTTACTTCTTCTAATGCACTGCTGACTGTTAACGCCCCGACGCCGGTTGTCATTACGCCATTGCCAACAAGAATTTGCCTGAGCGACACATTGGTGAATCTCTCGGCAACGCCTGTGGGCGGAAGCTGGAGCGGTATTGGCGTTTCAGGGTTCAATTTTATTCCTTCTGCAACGTCAGTGGGTACTTACACACTCACCTATACTTATGTGAATGCTGCCGGTTGTACTTCTACCGGTACTGTTACTGCACCGGTAATTGATTGTCCGGAAAGGATCAGGCTGCTGAGAAATGATGGTGTGATACTGTTCCCGAACCCGAACGGCGGTCGTTTCAACATCCGGATGAACAGTGTGCTGTACAATTATCTCGGCATGAGGGTATATAATACTGCCGGCCAGTTGCTGATGACACAGGTCTTTAACGGACTGGTGTACGGCAGAGTGGTACCAATTGACCTGAGCCACCTGCCAGCAGGAACTTATATGGTCAAGTTCTTCTACGATGATGGTATCAGGACCTCAGAGAAGACCTTCCCGGTCATCATCCAGAGGAACTGATAGTACCGATACTTTATCAGACATCCTGTCCCGTTTCATGCGGGACAGGATGTTTTCTTTTGCAGCCTGCTGTAACTTTAACCTCTTATGAATTCAGCTGGATTGATACAACAGCTTCAGGCATTTTCCTTTCATCCCGTGGTGCCGTTTGATAAGGCAAATGATAAATTGTTGTTGCTTGATTTCACATCTGACAATACACAGCTTACAGATGGGCTGCTGAACAGCACCTCATTATTTTCTGTATATATCAATAAGCAACTGGAAAAGGCTGATGCCAGGTATGGAATCGGGGGATACGATGAACACCGCACAGTTTATCGTTTCAGTTCCGTTTTCGACGGAGATAAAACGGGGGAAGAACCCCGACGGCTGCACCTGGGTACCGACATCTGGGGCAAACCACACACAGCAGTAATGGCCCCGCTGGATGGAATTGTTCATAGCTTTGCCTTTAATAATAATCCGGGAGATTATGGCACAACCATCATACTTACGCACAACATTTCTGACCCCATAGCTAAAGGATTTACGTTTTATACTTTATATGGCCATCTAAGCCTGAGTTCAATTAAAAATCTCGGCGAAGGGGAACGGATAGAGAAAGGCGATGTACTGGCGGAATACGGCATACCTGCTGAAAACGGCGGCTGGCCCCCGCACCTTCACTTTCAAATCATTTATGACATAGGAGAATGGAAGTGTGATTATCCCGGCGTATGTAAATTCTCTGAAAAGGATAAATGGCTGGCCAACAGCCCCGACCCGGACATTATTCTACAAATGAACCAGTATCTGCAACACTAAAGCTTTAGCCGTTTGAAAGCATGCGCCCATTGGTTTCTGATAAGACCCGGGATGCATCACAGAAGCTTATTTCAAATAAAGCAATCATTTTTCAGGCATAGAATCATGGCCATAATAATGGCACGGTTAATTTGCCTGATACGCTGCGGCAAATATTTTCGCAAAATCCTCCAGTTTGGTTTTGCCAAGTGTAGCGGGGTGGTTTTTCCAATAGTCCTCCATAAACTTTCCGTCTTGCACAGCATTGCCCATTTCAGCATAGTTCTTTGCCACTTCCTCAGGAAGCCCGGCCTGCAGCATACCACCCAGGGCCTGTTCATCTGTAAAAGTGATCCAGGGAAGTTCAGGTTTACCTATGGTACTGCCCAGCACTTTGGCAATTTCGTCCGTTCTTCTCTCATCGCTGGCAATATAACGGACCGAATGACCGGAAAAATTTAATGTGTTTAACTCTTCAAACGCCACTTCAGCAATATCGTTGGTGTCAACCATCACCATGGTAAACCCGGGGCCTCCAAAATTGCTGCCAATAATATTCATATTCTTCACCATGCCCACATTAGCCAGCAGGTTAGAAAAAAAATACACCGGCCGGAGATGCCTGATATAAACATTGTTCAGTTGGTTTAGTACCTGTTCAGCACGGTAAAGACCGCTGACAGGGCCACAGCCATCGGGCAAATGTGCACCCACACTACTGAGGTTAACCACATATTTAATGCTGGTTGCTTTAATTGCTTCTGCATAGTTTTTCCCAATCTGCCCTATGTAAGCCTTCCAGTCCGAAGCCATAAAATAAGGCGGCACCATCGTATAAACTGCATCAGCACCTGCAAAGGTTTTTTTCAGGAACTCAACATCTTCCACTGAACCAATGGCAGCTTTAGCACCCTTGTCAGTAAGTAATTTGATGTTGTCAGCACTGCGGCTGATAATAGTTACTTCATGCCCGGCGTTTAATAATTTTTCGGTGAGTGGTTTGGAGATGTTGCCGGCTCCTCCGGTAATTACATATTTCATGTGTTGATTTTTTGTTTGTATATACAATTATTAAGTTAAAAAAATATCAGGGCAGCTTATCCACCAGTTTATTAATACTCTGTACCATCTTTGAACTTTCTTCTTTTCCAAGGGCAGCGGAATAGCGCTGGTAAAAATGGCCCAGGCACTCATTCAGCTCCGGTAACATAGCTTTGGCTTTAGGCGTGGGATATACATTAGTCAGCTTTCCTTCATTGGTGCGCACCACCAGTTTTTTTTCCTCCAGTTTCTCTATCAGCCTGGTAATGGTGCTGGGAGTAAGCAACAGTTGTTTCACCAGCACTGAGGGCTGAATACCCGGTTCTTCAATGGCAAGCATCAGTAAATATGCATGGCTGGGGGTGAGTCCCACTTTCTTCCAGCTTTCGTTGGCGAGTTTTTCAATTTTGCGGGCCAGCGCATTACTGGAGAAATACAGGCACTGGCAATATTTGCTGTTGGCGGCTTTCACTATCAGCAAAGATAAAAGAATTTAATTTGTATATACAAATATCAAAAGAAAAATCTTTTGTTAAGAGTTTCCGGGGGCTATTGCTAATTTTACGGCATGGCCAATCCCAACCTGAGCAGCGATAAGGAAAACCTTTCATCAGCGGATGTGCTGTTTGAGAATTCCATCCGGCCAGCTGTAATTAATGATTTTGCGGGGCAGGAGCAGATCATTGAGAACCTCCGCATATTTATCAAAGCCGCTAAAATAAGAGGAGAAGCATTAGACCATGTGTTATTTCATGGCCCGTCTGGTTTGGGCAAAACAACCCTTTCAAGGATTGTGGCGAATGAATTAGGAGTAAGTATCAGAGAAACCTCCGGTCCTGTTATTGAAAAACCCGGCGACCTGGCCGGTTTACTGACCAGCCTGGAGGCTAACGATGTTTTGTTCATTGACGAAATACACCGGCTGAGCACTGTGGTGGAAGAATACCTGTATGCGGCCATGGAAGACTACCGGATTGATATTATGATTGACACCGGCCCCAATGCAAGGAGCATCCAGATAAACCTGAACCCTTTTACACTGATTGGGGCCACTACCCGCAGCGGCTTGCTGACGGCTCCGTTGCTGTCAAGATTTGCTATCAAATCAAGACTGGAGTATTATACCTCCGGGGTATTGAACAAAATCATTCATCGTTCTGCCGGAATATTGGGAACAAAAGTCTCCAAAGAGGCAGTGGAAGAGATAGGCCGGCGCAGCCGCGGCACTCCGAGAATTGCTAATGGCTTATTAAGGCGGGTCAGGGATTTTGCACAGGTATTAAATGATGGCCAGATTGACTTCGGTATAACCCAGCATGCACTGAAAGCCCTGAATGTTGATGAGCATGGGCTGGATGATATGGACAACCGCATACTTTCCACTATCATTGATAAGTTCAAAGGGGGCCCGGTGGGTATTACCACTATCGCCGCGGCAGTTGGCGAAGAGGCTGGTACGCTGGAAGAAGTGTATGAACCCTTTTTGATACAGGAAGGTTTTTTGCAGCGAACACCCAGGGGAAGAGAGGTTACTGATAAAGCATATGAGCATCTCGGCAAGTCAAAACCAAATTCACCCAACACTTTGTTCACTGCATAAAAATAACGGGTGTCTGCATCGCAGACGCCCGTTGCATATTGGCCATTGCTTATTGTCTTATTGCACCACCAGCCTGAACCCATTTCCATGTATGTTCACAATCTCGATTTTTTCATCATCTTTCAGGTACTTGCGGAGTTTGGCGATATACACATCCATGCTGCGGCCATTGAAGTAAGTATCACTGCCCCATATCTTTTTCAGGGCAGCTTCTCTTGGCAATAGGTCATTCAGGTGCTCGGCGAGCATTTTCAGCAATTCATTCTCTTTGGGTGATAAGGTTTGTGTAATGCCACCATGAATCAGCTGCCGCAGTTTCGGATTAAAGTGATAAGTTGAAAGGTCAAATTCCTTATTCTCACTTTCCTTGTTTTGCTCTTCATTTCTTTTCAGGATGGCTTTTATTTTCAGCAGCAGCACTTCACTGTCAAAAGGTTTGGTGATGTAATCGTCGGCGCCGAGTTTGTAGCCCTGTATCACATCTTCCTTCATGGTTTTGGCGCTGAGGAAAAACAGCGGAATATCCGGGTCCACATCCCGTATTTCTTCTGCCAGGGTAAAGCCGTCCATATTAGGCATCATTACATCCAGCAGGCAGAGTTCAAATTTTTCCCGCTGAAAAGCAGCCAAACCAAGGCGTCCGTCTCTTTCCAGGGTTACATCGTAATCATTCAGTTCAAGGTAATTCTTCAGCACACTTCCGAGATTGGGGTCATCTTCGCATAAAAGTAACTTGTGTTTCTTAGCTTCCATTTTATGGTGGTTTTTAATTATGACAAATAAAGTTAAAGCATTTCGGGGGTTCAAATGCCGGGGTTCAATATTTTGTTAAAACACCGTAGTTTCAAAGCTTTGACACTTTACTTTTGCTTCATGCTTCGAAGCGTATCGGACCAGTATAGTATAAAAACTGTGCCATGCATATCACCAACGATAACCGGCTGAAAAAACTGATCGTCATCGGCGACCGGATGCTGATAAAACCGACCCGCCCCGACGAACGGACGGCCAGCGGGCTTTACCTGCCCCCGGGTGTGCAGGAAAAGGAAAAAGTGCAGCAGGGTTATGTGATAAAGACCGGGCCGGGCTATGCCATTCCTATGCCCGTTGATGAGGAGACCTGGAAAGGAGAGGAGGAAAAAGTGAAATATGTACCACTGCAGGCCAGGGAAGGTGACCTGGCCATCTTCCTGCTCAGCGGGGCTACCGAAGTGATGTATAAGAAGGAAAAATATTTCATCGTACCGCAAAGCGCCATACTGATGCTGGAACGGGAGGAAGAACTGTAAATTGTATAATGAATAAAGTACTCATCACCGCTACTTTCATCTTTCTTGGGCGATCAGTGATTGCGCAGAGAGGAATTAACGGCATGATACAGGCTGAAAAAGACTTTGCTGCCTATTCAGTGGCACATAGCACCAAAGAGGCATTTCTGCAATTCATTGACAGCAACAGTACCATGTTTGATAAAGGACAACCTGTCAAAGCCATTGATTTCTGGAACAAAAGAGAAAAAAATGCCGGTGTGCTGAACTGGCGACCCCAGTTTGCTGAAATATCGGCTTCAGGGGATTTTGGTTATACTACCGGGCCCTGGACCTACCAGAACTCCGCAAAAGACTCTGTCATTGCAAGAGGGCAATACAGTACTGTTTGGTATTTGGATAAAAACAATGAATGGAAATTTTTGATTGACTTTGGGATAGATAATACCCAGCCAGGAAGTAAGGAAGAAAGGAGACTCGATCCTCTAAAGGAACCTGAGCCGAAATCTAGTTTCAGCCCCAGGATCGCACAGATATTGGTATGCGACAGGAGTTTCAATGAACTCGCCGAAAAAAAGAAAAACGCCAAAGCGTATAGTACATGGTTATCCCGGGAAAGTATTTTGTGCCGGAATGGATTTTTACCTGCATTTACTTCTGCGGCAAGGCAAGAGATCATTGATTCAACTCCAGGAAAGATTAAATATGAAATGAAAGGCTGGACAACTTCATCGGTTCCTGACATGGGATATACCTATGGCACAGCAATAATTAATGGCAAATTGGAGAATTATTTCCGGATATGGAGGCATGAAAAAGCCGGATGGAGAATTGCGGTGGAAGTTCTGCGGTATTAAATACATTTACATCCCTGGAAATTTAATCTAAAGATTTATATATGGCAGACAGTGCGAAATTCCTTGAAGTAGTTAAAACAGGCTATACTTTCAAGGATGAATGCTTTAAAATAGGCGGGGCGATGCTGGATGGAGCTGTTGTGCCCGGTGCCGATGTATTTATCCCATTTAAAACACTGAACCGCCACGGACTGATCGCCGGGGCAACCGGAACAGGGAAAACAAAAACGCTGCAGGTATTGGCAGAGGGATTGAGCGATGCAAGTATTCCTGTATTAATGATGGATATCAAAGGCGACCTGAGCGGTATTGCCGCCGCCGGAACGGTGAATGATAAAATAACCGATCGCTGCCAGAAACTGGCCATTGAATACAAACCCACCGCATACCCGGTTGACCTGCTTTCGCTGAGCAACCAGAAAGGAGCAAGATTGCGGGCAACAGTGAGTGAGTTTGGCCCGGTATTGCTTTCAAAAATTTTGGGGCTGAATGATACACAGGGAGGTTTTGTGGCGATGATATTCAAATACTGTGATGACAATAGGCTGCCGCTGCTCGACCTGAAGGATTTCATCAAAGTACTGCAATTTGTAAGTGATGAGGGGAAAGCAGCCATGGAGAAAGACTACGGAAAGATCTCCACTTCCTCCACCGGCACCATTCTGCGGAAAGTGATCGAACTCCAGCAACAGGGCGCCGATGTTTTTTTTGGTGAAAAAAGTTTTGAAGTGGACGACCTGATGCGCATCAGCGGTGATGGCAAGGGGATGATCTCGATCGTGCGGGTGACCGATCTGCAGGACCGGCCCAAGTTGTTTTCTACGTTCATGCTTCAACTGCTGGCTGAACTTTATGCTACATGCCCGGAAGAAGGCGATATCGACAAACCCAAACTGGTGATGTTCATTGATGAGGCCCACCTCATTTTCCAGGAGGCGAATGATGCATTGCTGCAGCAGATTGAAACCATCATCAAACTCATCCGCTCCAAAGGCATCGGTATTTATTTCTGCACACAGAACCCGATGGATGTGCCGGCATCCGTACTGGCGCAGCTGGGACTAAAAGTTCAGCATGCTTTACGGGCATTTACCGCGGCTGACAGAAAAGTAATCAAACAAACCTCGGAGAACTATCCGGAAACGGAGTTTTATAAAACAGAAGACCTGATCACCCAATTAGGCACCGGTGAGGCATTGGTGACTATCCTAAATGAAAAGGGGATTCCCACACCGCTGGCCCATTGCATGATACGTCCGCCGCAAAGCCGGATGGATATACTGACTGAAGTGGAAATAGACTCTCTTGTCAGTAAATCAAAAATTGCTTCAAAATACAATGAGGTGATTGACAGCAAGAGTGCTTATGAAATACTGACTGAAAAATTAGAGGATGCCGCTGAAAGAAAAGAGAAGCAGAATCAGCAGGAGGAGGAAACCAAAAGACCTGCAAAGAAAGAAAAAGGTTTCTTTGATGACCCCACGGTTAAAAGTATGACAAGAACGGCCGGCAATACCATCGTCCGGACATTACTCGGGGTACTGGGCCTGGGCGGAAGAAGCCGAAGAAGAAAAAGTTTATTTTAGTTTTACCTTTCCGCCTGCGTCCATTTCAATTTTATTTTCAGCCTGCAGGAATTCCAGCACTTTCCATGCCTTTTCTTTTTTTACACTGTTCAGTTTCAGCAGCAGGTCTTTGGTGTGCAGGGGTTCATACTTCACCATATTGATAATGCGGTGATGCAGTATTTCAAACTCTTCTTTGCTAAGGCTGACTGCTTTTTGTTTTAAGCAATTGTCACAAATGCCGCAGCCTTTAATAGCTGAATCACCAAAATAAGAGCCGGTTATACGGCTTCGGCATTGTGTGTCTTCTTTCACATAGCTGGTCATTTGCTTCATCCGTTTCTGAAACTGTTCCTTCCGCCGGTTATAAGCCACCATGTTGACGGTGATGTCTTCTGCCTTAATGCGGTGGCGGAGCATCAGCAGTTGCGGGGTATCTTTCTGTGGCTGATATTCTATAATATGATGCTGGTGAAGCAGGAGTAATTGCCATTTTACTTCTTCTGCTTCTTTTTTCATCAGGCCAGCCATCATTTTTTCTGAAATGGAAGTTGGCTGGTCAAAAATACCCTCATAGGCCCTCAGTAAAGTTTTGATGCAGGGTTCCAGTTGGGGGTTTGCCTTTTCGAATTCATACAGGGTGTCTTTATCTGTTGTAAACATTACCACGGCCGGCAGAAATACCTGTTCGTTAAATGACAGCCATCCGTCCTGCTCCAGTGCTTTCAGTGAATACAATGCCGTATGACTGATGAGTTTGAATTTTTTCAGGAAATCGGAAATATCAAAGTCATAGTACTGCCCTTCACCGTCGCCGGTTGGTATTTGCAGGTAATTGGCAACCGCCTGGTAAACTCCCCGGATATTATCCTGCGACGGAAAACGAAGTGAGGCCATCTCTTCCAGTTCATACAGATCCCTTTCGTCGTACAGCAAAACTGCATACGAAATTTTTCTGTCCCTTCCCGCCCGGCCTGCTTCCTGGTAATAGTTTTCAAGGCAATCCGGCACATCAGCATGAATTACAGTTCTCACATCGGGCTTATCAATGCCCATGCCGAAAGCATTGGTGCAGACGATCACTCTTGTTTTATTATTTATCCATTCTTCCTGTTTCCGGTTACGTTCTTCCTGTATCAGACCTGCATGGTAAAAGTCAGCGGAAAAATTTTGCAGGCGCAGCAACTCACTTATTTCTTTTGTTCGTTTACGGCTTTTACAATACACAATGGAAGAACCCGGCACTTTTCGCAGCACTTCAATGATCTTATTAATCTTGGAATCCACTTTGAATGTGCTGTAAGAAAGATTGGGCCTTTCAAATGACTGACGGAAAATCTCCCAACCAGTAAAATGCTCATAGTCTTTCTGATACTTAAGCCCCTCCTTTGACATCGCCCCCGGCAAGCCTATGGCGACCGATGGAGGGGTTTGGGGAGATCTTACATGCGAAAGTTTTTCACAAATATCCTTCTGCACATCCGGTGTGGCAGATGCTGTCAGCGCCAGCACCGGCACATCCGGTAATTCTTGTCTTAAAGCTGCAATCCGCAGATAAGGCGGACGAAAATCATAACCCCATTGGGAAATACAATGGGCTTCGTCCACTGCAATCAGATTAATGTCCAGGCCGGGCAGGTATTCTTTGAATAAACTTGTTTCCAACCGCTCCGGAGAAACATACAGAAATTTACAGTTGCTTTCTGTTGCCACTTTAAATGTATTAATGACCTCTTTCCGGCTCATACCGGAGAAAATGGCAAAAGCAGTAATGTTTTTCCGGCGGAGATTTTCCACCTGATCTTTCATCAGGGCAATCAGCGGGGATATGACGAGACATAAACCCGGTTTTGCCATAGCCGGAACCTGGAAACACAAAGACTTGCCCCCGCCAGTGGGCATCAGGGCCAAAACATCTTTTCCTTCTAAAGCGGATGTAATGATTTCTTCCTGCAAAGGACGAAATGAACTGAAGCCCCAGTATTGTTTTAATATCGAACGTATGCCCGTCATTACCAGCACTGAATTTACACCACCTTTTTCACAAACAGACGGACAGAATTAATAGCCAGCACCACATCGCTGAGCCCCATCACCAATGCACCAAAAGTGGGGGTAAGAAAACCAAATGCTGCCACGGGGATAGCAACTATATTATAAGCAAAAGCCCAGAAAAGATTTTGTTTGATAGTCAGATAAGTGTGTTTGCCAAGCCCTAAGGCAGTGGGTAGGTTTTTTAACCCATGATTCATCAGGACAACTTGCGCAGACTGTACCGCTATCTGTGAAGCATCATTCATTGAAACGCCAATGCTGGCTTTGGCCAGGGCCGGGGCATCATTGATGCCATCACCTACCATCGCTGTCGGGGCTTTTTTGTTGAGCTCATCAATTGTTGCCAGCTTTTGTTCCGGTGTTTGTTCTGCTATTACCGTATCAATACCCAGTTGTGCTGCCAGCTGGTTGCATTTGGTCAGCCTGTCGCCGCTCAGCAATATGGTTTCAATGTTTTTGCTGTGCAGATATTCTATTACTGATTTGGCTTCTGCTCTTATTTCATCCTTTACATCTATCCAGCCAACCAGCCGGCCGTTGCGGATGATATAAACATTATGGGTGTCTTCTTTTGTAAGCCCCTCCGCAGCTCTGTATGATCCGGCGGTATATTGATGGCCTTCCATATCTTCCCCCTGCATGCCAAGCCCTTTTATTTCTTCTATTTTTTTCCAGCGGATTTCACCTTTACTCTTCCACTCATTTGTTATAGCCTTTGCAAGGGGATGATTGGAATACTTCTCTAATGAATAAACTACTTTTTTGAACTCTTCGTCAGCCGTGAGTGATGAGTTGTGAAGGGCAGTTGTTTGATGAAGATTCACCTCACGGTTCATGGTTGACAACATTACCCGGTACCCGGAAATAATAAATTTACCCGTGGTCAGTGTTCCTGTTTTATCAAACACCACCTGTTTAATGTCTTTGAATGTTTCCAGGCTGGTGGCGTTGCGGAAAAGAATACCTGTTTTGGCAGCCCTTCCTAATCCTACAGCAATGGCAGCGGGGGTAGCCAGCCCCATGGCGCAGGGGCAGGCGATGACCAATACAGCAATGCTTCTCATCAGTGCGGGAGTAAAATCTTTTAAAACGACCCAGCTCACTACTAATGTAACGGCAGCAATCCCCAGCACTGCCGGGATGAACACGGCGCTGATCTTATCGGCCAGTTGCTGCACCGGAGGTTTTTCTCCCTGCGCCTGTTTTACCATACTGATGATCCCCGATAGCACCGTGTCGCTTCCCACGGCCGTTACCTGTGCTTTTACTGTTCCGTCGGTAACCACACTGCCGCCAATGAGTTTATCTTTTGCTTTTTTATGAACCGGGGCGCTTTCGCCGGTGATGATGGCTTCGTTCACATGTATATCGCCCCATAGAATTTTACTATCAATGGGTACCTGTTCACCGCTTTTAATGAGGATAAGATCGCCTACCCGCAGCGCCGTATTTTCTACAGGAAAGACCTGTTCCTTGTGTTCATCATCAAAGGCAATCATATTGGCCATCACTTTTTGTGATCTGGCCAGTTTGTTTAACTCTCTTTGGGTGGAAGCGATGGATGCTTCTTCTAAATAATTACCCAAAAACACCAGTGTGATAATGGTGGCTGCTGTTTCATAAAACAGGTATTTCTCTGCCTGCCCGCTGAGTGAACCATATAAACTGTAAACAAACGCTGCCGTTGCCCCCACTGCTATCAACACATTCATATTGGGCATCCTGTTGCGGATGCTCTTCCAGGCGCTTTTGCCAAAGAAACTCATGCCAACGAGGTAAACAGGAATGGTGAGTGCCAGCTGTACCCGGTGATTTATCAGCCAGTGAATATGCACACCCGGTATCATGTGCAGCATCAGCAGCGCAGTGAACGGAAAACAAAACCAGAAACGCTGCAGGTGCGTGGTAAGAAACCGGAATGCAGCTTCTTCATCGCGGCTGCGGCCATGCCTATATGAATGACTGTCTGTGTTTACTACTTTATAGCCGAGGTCATGGATGCCTTTGCTTATTTTCTCCTCTGCCAGCGTTGCATCCGTGTCAAAGATCACATCGCCGGAAGCATAGTTCACCTTCACATTCCTCATGCCTTGTTTTTCCAGGTATTTGTGAATGCTGATAGCACAGGTGTTGCAATCCATCCCTTCTACTTTCCATTGAACTGTTTCCATATTGCAAATTTATCCAAACCCCGGCCGGCATTTTTGCGACAATGGAAATATGTTTACTACATCGTTGCAGTTCGGGCAGGGGTGACATGGTTTTGAGCCGTGCCACCCCTTACTTACATTTGCCGCATGGAGTGGTCGTTTACCCTGGATAATATAAACGAGGTTGCAAAAGAGTTTTGGAAAATCACAGCCGGTAAAACTGTTTTTGCCTTTCACGGGCTAATGGGTGCCGGGAAGACGACTTTTATCCATGCACTCTGCGATGCGGGGGGAATAAGAGACACCGTGGGCAGCCCCACTTTTTCTTTGGTGAATGAATATGAATATGATTGCGAAGGAACCCAAAAGGCGCTTTTCCATATTGACCTGTACCGTATAAAAAATGAGCAGGAAGCGGTAAGGGCGGGAATGGAAGATGTGCTGTACAGTGGCCATATCTGCCTGGCCGAATGGCCGGAAAAAGCCCCCGGTATTTTTCCTGAAAACACCGTCCATATCTTTATTGAACTGACAGATGACAAAACAAGACGGCTCAGAATCGCTAATATTTAGGTACATTTGAAAAGACCAAAGAACCCCCGCTTTTCAATAACCCAACTGTTTTCATGAGCCAGCAAAAGCCCAAAATAAGCACCTCATTTAGCTACGAAACATTGGAAGAAACGCTGGACGTCAGGCCCAGGTCAGAGGGTATGACAATCGGCATCCCAAAAGAAATTGCGTTTCAGGAAAACAGGATTGCGCTGACGCCGGATGCAGTGAGTGTGCTCATCAGCAACGGCCACCAGGTGGTGATAGAACATAATGCCGGTGAGGCTTCCCATTTCCGGGACAAGGACTACAGCGAGGCAGGGGCAAAAATTGTTTACAGCCGGGAAGATGTTTTCAAAGCCCCGATATTAGTGAAAAGCGCCCCGGTAATAGAGGAAGATCTGCCACTGCTGCAATTAAACCAGGTTATCATTTCTCCCATTCACCTGTCTGTAATGAAATCTGACATACTGGAGAAAATGATGGAGAGAAGAATTACTGCCATTTCTTTTGAAAACTTGAAAGACGACAGCGATTCATATCCCATCGTCCGCAGCATGAGTGAGATTGCCGGAAGTGCTGTAATGCTGATCGCCGCACAATACCTCGGATCTGCCAATCATGGCAAAGGAGTGCTGCTTGGCGGTGTCTCCGGAATAGCTCCCACAAAAGTTATTATCATCGGTGCAGGTATCGTTGGGGAATACGCCGCAAGGGCAGCCCTGGCATTGGGTGCTTCTGTAAAAGTCTTTGACAATAATGTCTATCGTTTAAAACGATTGCAAAATAATATCGGCCAGCGGATGTGGACCTCCGTGCTGGAGCCCCGGATGCTGTCCAAGCAACTGAAGACCTGTGAAGTGGCCGTTGGCGCACTGGGAAGCGAAACGGGCCGCACACCGATGGTGGTCACCGAAGAAATGGTGAGCAATATGCGGCCGGGCGCTGTCATCATTGATGTGAGCATTGACCGCGGCGGTTGTTTTGAAACATCGGAGATCACCTCTCATGAGCATCCCATCTTTATGAAATACGGGGTGATACATTATTGTGTGCCCAATATACCTTCCGGCTTTGCCCGTACTGCCTCCCAGGCCATCAGTAATGTATTAATGCCTTTGTTGCTGGAAGCCGGTGAAGAAGGTGGATTTGAGAACCTGGTCTGGCACAAACTGCACCTGCGCAGCGGTATCTATATTTTTAAAGGGGCACTCACCAATTTCTACCTGAGCCAGCGCTTTGATTTGAAATATACCGATTTAAATTTACTGATTGCGAGTCAGCGGTAGTTTACTTATAGTCGCTGATATTAATTTTCTCCCCGCAAAACCTATACTCCGTTTCATCATTACTGCTTACTACCACTAAGCGGTGCTTACAATAATTTTCAATCAATGAATGATACAGCTTAATACCTTCGGCATCCAAATTGGTACAGGGCTCATCCAGCAGCACAATGGCTGTGTCAGAAAAAATACATTGCGCCAGCTTCACCCGCTGCTTCATACCCGATGAATAATAACGGATCTGCTTGTGCACTGCTTTTCCCAATCCAACGGAATTAATGATCAATTCAGTTGTTGCACCTGGCAGGAAAGGCTTAAAACCGTGGTGAAAATTCAAAAACTCTTTCAATGTCATTTCTTCAATTACTTCCAGGTAAGGAGCACAGACAGAGACATGACTGTAAATTTCTTCATTCTTCTGTTCCTTGTTCGATATTCGGTATTCAATTCTCCCTTCGTTGATCATCATTGAACCGCTCAGTACCTGCAACAGCGTACTCTTCCCGCTCCCGTTCGGCCCGGTAATCGCATAAGATTGTCCTGCTTCAAATGTATAGTTGAAATGACGGAAGATCCAGTCACGGTTGAACCGCTTGCCGGCATCAGACAGGGAGATCGTCATCGTTATTGCCTTTGGTGAAGCGTTTGATGATGCCGCGGCCGCTTTCACGGATAAAGGTCACTATCTCATCCCGTTCATCAGTGGCCGGCATTTCTTCTTCAATGTATTCCACGGCCTGGCTGGTGTTCATGCCTTTGTTGAACAGTACCCGGTAAATGTCGAGTATGTGATTAATGCGTTCTACACTGAACCCGCGGCGTTTCAGCCCGATGGAGTTGACTCCGGCATAACTTAAAGGCGTACGGCCTGCCTTGATATAGGGGGGCACATCTTTACTTACCAATGAACCGCCTGCCACAAAAGAATGTGCGCCGATTTTTACAAACTGGTGTACGGCACACATACCGGCAAGGATGACCCATTCGCCAATAGTGACATGCCCCGCCACCTGTGTATTATTACTCACAATACAGTTATCACCCACCAGGCAGTCATGTGCAAAGTGGGAGTAAGCCATGATGAGACAGTTCCTGCCAATCACTGTTTTTTCCCGGTCGGCCGTGCCCCGGTTCACCGTTACAAACTCACGGATAGTAGTGCCATCACCGATGATCACATTGGAATATTCACCATGAAACTTTAAATCCTGCGGAATGGCGGAAATAACGGCTCCCGGAAAAATGCGGCAATTCTTCCCGATCCGGGCGCCTTCCATAATGGTCACATTGGAACCCACCCAGGTACCATCTCCAATCTCCACATCCTGGTGAATGACGGTGAAAGGGTCCACCTTTACATTGGTTGCCAGTTTTGCGTTGGGATGTATATATGTATGCGGATGAATCATTGCCGGTTATAAAGACGGGCCCGTTTGTTTTTAGTTTTTCTACTCAATAACAGGGCAGGCAAAGTTAGCTTTTACGGCCTTAAAAAGAAGTTTTTTTCAGCATAGCCTGTTAAAAATGAAGGCAAAGCGTATATGATTAAAGTTACACCATTAAGACTGGGATCAAAACCGTAAATTTGCCTTTCAATGCACAGCCCCCCGGATATATTATCGCTGGCTTATAAGCAGACCCTGATGCAGGACCAGATGGTGCAGCTGCAGGAAAGAGTGCAGCAGATACCCGGTTCCGTTCAATATACCATCAATCGCTACCGGCGGAACCCGCAATGGAATATTGAGGACACCGGCATGATGGTATATCACTACGCCAAGAATGAACCTGCGGAAAATTATTTTGAACTCCGCTTTTGTGTCAGCGGCAATGTGTATTGCCGCAAGAAAGACACCGAATGCGATATGTGCCAGTTCGGCGCTTCAAAGACCTGTGTGGAAAGAGTGGACAGCGTGGATGTGGTGAGTTTTAAATTTTCCCCCGCACATCTCAGCCAGTTTGTAAAACCAAGAAAAGGGAATACCATTCTTACCGATGATATACTGAGTTTCCGGCACCGTTCTTCTTTTACGAAGATTCTGCCACTATGCGGCAAAACGAGAATGGTGCTGGAAAATGTGCTGAACCATACTTACACCGATACACTGGAGAATATCTACATCAATGCACAAACCCAGATGCTCCTGCTCTACAGCCTGGATTGTATGCTCGGTGAAAAGGAAATTGATGTGGTGAACTGTAAGTTCCTGGCCAATGAAGCGGACCGGGAAAAAATTATCAAGGCAAGAGAGGTGCTTATCCAGCATATTGGTGAACCCATCACCATCAAAGAACTGAGCCGCAAAGTGGCCATCAACGAGTGCTATCTCAAAAAAGGATTCAAGGAGCTGTTTGGCACTACCGTTTTCGACTTTTACCAGAGCCAGAGGATGGAACATGCCAAATACCTTTTATACGAAAAAGGCTTAAGCGTTACAGAAGTATCGCTGATGCTGGGCTATTCCTCCATTTCACACTTCTCCACGGCCTTTAAAAAGCATACAGGCCTGAAACCCTGTGAGCTTCTCTTGCGATAATTCTTCTTCTTTAGCAAGCTTTGGCAAGTCTCCCTTTAGGGAGATGTAGAGGGTGTGAACTGTTGTTGCGATAATAAAAGCAGTGGTTCATTTATTTTTTTGTTTATAGTCAATAGCTTTGCGGGGATGAAAGTTTGTGGCTACATACTGGCTTTTTGTATCATACTGCTGGCTGCAGTGCCTTGCTGTTCCTTTGACGACTGCCCTGATGATAAAACGGAACAGACCACAAGTCATGAGAACGGGGACAATGAATGTGGTACCTGTTCGCCTTTTTTCAGTTGCGAAGGCTGCGCCGCGGCCACGATTGCCTGCGAGCCGGCTCCGTTTACATTAGATCCGCTTAGACAGAAACCTGTCTATACAACTTATCTGCAATCTTCACTCCCACAAGTTGATTACGATTTCTGGCAGCCGCCTAAATTAGGTTGATGAATAATTGTTATCATTTTCATTAACCTAAAATTCACTCATGAATAAATTATTTCTATTTATAGGGGCCATATGCTGCGCAACAATAACATTAGGGCAGCAAAATGTGAAGATCAAAATAATCAACGGGGACAGTAAAGAGCCTTTGGTGGCCGCAACAGTTTCTATCCCTTCATTGAATAAAATGGGTCAGACAGATAGCAGCGGCTTTGCTTTATTTCAAAATGTGCCGGCGGGCAAGCACAAACTCATCGTGACCTATGCAGGGTATACTCACCTGGAAACAATACTGCTTGTTCCATACGGCGGGGAGTATATCCAGTTTAATATGGAAGCGGATGAGGAAGAGGAAGAGGAAGAGGAAGAGGAAGAGGAAGAAATCATCATCCAGAGTACCCGCAGCAGCAGAACCATACAGAATATTCCGACAAGAGTGGAATTTATAGCCGGGGAAGAACTGGATGAGAAATCCAATATGAAACCCGGCGATATCCGCATGGTGCTCAGCGAAAGTACCGGAATCACTACGCAGCAAACCTCGGCGCTGTCGGCTAATGCCGCCATACGCATTCAGGGCCTGGATGGACGCTACACACAAATATTAATGGACGGGTTTCCTCTTTATGCCGGTTTCAGCGGGGGACTTGGCCTGCTGCAAACACCACCCCTTGACCTGAAGCAGTTTGAAGTCATCAAAGGTTCTGCTTCCACTTTGTATGGAGGCGGGGCCATCGCCGGGCTGGTTAATCTTATTTCAAAGACACCAAAAGAAGAAAGGGAGCTGAAATTTCATTTAGATGCCACATCAGCCGGTGGTTTGAACAGCAGCGGGTTTTACGGGCAAAGATTTGATAAACTTGGGCTGACCGTTTTTGCATCCCGCAACAGTAATGCGCCATATGACCCGGCTGATATTGGCCTGACAGCTATTCCCAAATTTGAACGGTACAGCATCAATCCAAAATTGTTTGTGTTTTTTAATTCAAAAACTGAATTATCTGCCGGGTTTAATGTTACAACTGAGGACAGGCTTGGAGGCGACATCAAATTTATTAAAGGCGATGCTGCATCCGGGTTTACAGAGCATAACAATAGCAACCGCTTCACTACCCAGTTCAGTTTGCAGCATCATTTTGGCAAGTGCAGCCATATTTCAGTAAAGAACAGTTACAATCATTTTAATAGAGTGCTTTCAATACCGGGTTATACATTTAATGGCACACAGAACGGAACATTTACAGAGTTTACTTATTCATACCACGGAGAAAAAATGGAATGGGTGGCCGGGGCGAACCTGGTGACAGATGATTTTAAAGAACAGCAACAGACAAGCACTCCTTTACGCAACTATAATCAGCTTACTGCCGGGGTGTTTTTACAGCACAACTGGAAAGTGAATGAAAAATTTCAATTGGAAACCGAGTTAAGAGGCGATGCTGTGAGGGATTATGGTTTTGTGGTATTGCCCCGGTTGTCCGCCCTGTTCAAATTCTCTCCAAAGGTTTCTTCCCGCATAGGGGGCGGATTAGGTTACAAGGCGCCGGCTATTTTCACCGAAGAAAGCGAAAGGCTTCAGTACAAAAATGTGCTGCCTGTGAATGACAATGTGAATACGCTGGAGAAAAGCTATGGTGTAAATGCTGATATCAATTTTAAAACCAATTTTGCAGAGGGCGATGTTGGTTTCAGCATCAATCATCTTTTCTTTTATACCCGCATCAACAACCCGTTATTATTGCAGCCGGACGGCGCCAACTACCGGTTCAATAACGTAGTTGGTCATATAGACAGCAAGGGTATGGAAACAAATGTGAAGCTGAGTTACAGTGATTTTAAACTTTTTCTCGGCTATAGTTTTACCAAAGCATACCTGCACCAGGGCAATGTGAAGATGGAAAGTTTTCTTACTCCCCGGCACAGGCTGAATACCGTTCTGATGTATGAAATGGAAGAAAAGTGGAAAGTGGGACTGGAAGGTTACTATTTCAGCCGCCAGCAGCTTAGTGATGGAAAAACAGGCAAACCCTATTGGATAACAGGGTTTATGGTGGAGAAACTCCGGGAAAAAATATCAGTGTATATCAACTTTGAAAATTTTCTGGATGCCAGGCAAACAAAGTTTGATACCATTTATACCGGTAGCATTGGCAATCCGCAGTTTAGGGACATCTATGCCCCGCTGGATGGATTTGTTGTGAACGGAGGGGTCAAGCTGAGGTTATAAAACGAAAGTCCGGTCATAACTTGTCCGGCGCTTTTTTTGCATATTTGCCTGATGCGGAAGTTTTTTGTCACAATATTTTTATTGTTTGCAGTTATTCTCTTTGTTTCTTTCTCCAAAGAAAGCCTGCGCAGCATTTATTCCCGCCCGCCATCCCAATGGCCAAAACCTTTCGTGGATTCCGGTGTAAAGTGGAATGAACTTGGAATACTTCCTGAAAGCCCGCTGGAAAAGCATAAGGATTCGCTGAAAAATATGATTGAGCTGGGCAAGGCTTTGTTTTTTGACCCAAGGCTGAGCGGCTCAGGAAAAATAAGCTGCGCCACCTGCCATCAGCCGGAACTGAACTGGACCGACGGAAAAGAAAAATCCATCGGACATGAAGGAGTGGTGAACAAAAGAAATTCTCCCACTATTCAAAATACCTGGTTCTACAACCGGTTATTTTGGGATGGCCGTGCAAAAGACTTATAGGATCAGGCCTTTGCCCCGCTGAACAGTGAAACCGAAATGCACAGCGAGATGCCCGATGTGATGCGAAAGCTCAGGCGGATAAACGGGTATAAGGACATGTTTAAAAAAGCATTTGGTGATGACGAGATCGACCCTTTCAGGATGACGGAAGCCATTGCAGTTTTTGAGAAAACGGTGGTAAGCCGTAAGAGCCGGTTTGATGAGTTCATAGAGGGGGATAAAAAAAAATTAACCAGCAGCGAATTAAGGGGCCTGCATTTATTCAGGACAAAAGCAAAATGTATGAACTGTCATTACGGACCGATGTTTACCGATAACGGGTTTCATAATATCGGTTTTTCGGAGAATGACGCAGGCTATTATAAAGTAACACACCTGGACGCAGACAGCAGTAAATTCAAAACACCATCGCTGCGGGATGTTATGAGAACAGGCCCCTGGATGCATGATGGAAGGGAAAAAGATATGATGACAATTATTGAGTCGCTCAACCGGGCTGACAGATCCGGGAAAAAAAGTCATTTAATAAAACCACTTGGCCTGACCGGGAATGAAAAAAAAGACCTGCTCGACTTTTTAAAGTCTATTTCTGCAGATCCTGCTGACTTTCAAAAACCTGTTTTACCTGAATAAGCAACTATTTCAACCAAACGGCTATCTTTGCTGTCGGTTAATCAATTTTAAAAATGACCAATATGAAAAAATTATTCCTTGCCTTTTCATTACTGGCTTTGGGACTGCTTACCAATGCCCAGCCCCCGGAAGGTGATGCCAAACCCGGCGAATGGTATGGAGAAAAAGTAAACCCTGAAGGGGCAATGCCGGTCAGTGATGCGGTGGCAAAACTCAACAACGGAAAAGAGGAAGTTGACGGCAAGATTAAAGCTAAGATTGTGGAAGTATGCGAAAAAAAGGGATGCTGGATAAAGCTTGACCTTGGCAATGGCGAAACGGCTACGGTAAAAATGAAAGACTATGGATTTTTCCTGCCCCTTACCGCTAAAGGCAAAACCGTGGTGATTGACGGCGAGATAAAGATCAAAACCACTTCTGTGGCCGAACTGAAACATTATGCAGAGGATGCCGGCAAATCAAAAGAAGAAATTGCTGCCATCAAAGAACCTAAAAAAGAAGTAAGGGTAATGGCAAAAGGAATTGTAGTGGTGGAGTAAAATAACTGCCATTAAACCTTTTAAACACTGTTCCGTCTCAGGCGGGACAGTGTTTTTGTAAGCACCCCCTTTCGGATGAATTCAGCCAAAGCAAAATTGTATGAGAGGCTCATTCCTTCTTTTTTTGATCATGATCAGCGGTTCAGCTTTCGCACAATTCTCAAAGAATAAGTTTGGTAACAGTTTTGACGTTAAGGAAACTTATTTTTCGCTTAACCCTTTTTCGGTAGCGGAACCGCAGTTTGCCTTTGGCCCATCGTTCGGGCAGCGGTTAACAGAACGCAGTGAATATTTTATTGAGGCAGCGTATGTGGGTAAAACTCCTTTTTACAAAAATGACTGGCAAGACTATAATATGTTACGGGGAGCCCGGTTCATTTTTCAATACCGGTATCATTTTTTACAGCAATGGCGGCCTTTAATAAATTTTGGTGAGGCATTCCGGAGCAGACGGTCAAGGCATCATCCTTTTGTGGGTCTTGAATTCAGGATCAAGCCTATTTCATTTTCCACTACAGGCAGTTTTGTAAATGCTGCCACCAGGGATACACTCCAGAGTTATCCTTTTAAAGCAAATGCTTTTACTTATGGTGGAGCGGTAATTTTTGGAAACACATTTAACCTCTCATCTGATGGGCAATGGAGGCTTGAGTTTACCGCAGGCATCGGGGCTAAGCAGCGAAATGTAAATTTGAAGACTGTGCCGGACGGGTATAAAACATTAGTATCCCAAAGACTGGCTTTTCAGGCGCACTCCTTATATGAGGAACAAGGCACCGTACTAGTACCGCTCGCTGTCCGGCTGAGGTATTTATTTGATTAAACAAATAGCTTAACTGACACTTTCAATCCTTTTTCCATCTTCCGTAAACCCTTTTCCCGATATGGCATTAAAGACAAATTGCCAGTAACCACCTTTGCAACAAAAAAGGAATATGCTGAAAAGATTAATGGCGCTGGCAGGATTAATTACAGTTATTGAAATACAGGCGCAGGATTCAACGAAAATTTTTCATGGCGATTCCCTCAACCCCGCTCATAAATACCTGCCGGATGTAACAGTTGTTGGCAGAAACAGCAAAAGCGATTACCAGCAAATACCCGAAATAGTGGGCACTTCCATTTATGCAGGTAAAAAGAATGCATTGATTGTGCTGGACAATGTACAGGGCAATGTGGTGACCAACACCATGCGGCAGGTGCTGGCCAAAGTGCCCGGCATTCATATCTGGGAAAGCGACCCAAGCGGTATCCAGATTGGAATAGCAGCAAGGGGGCTCAGTCCCAACCGCAGCTGGGAATTTAATATCCGCCAGAACGGTTATGATATCGCTGCCGATCCGTTTGGGTATCCCGAAGCCTATTATAATCCGCAGTTGCAGGCGGTGCAGCGAATTGAAGTGGTGCGGGGACAAGGTTCCTTGCAATACGGCCCGCAGTTTGGCGGATTGGTAAATTATATCCTCCGCAACGGCAGTGAAATTAGCAAGAAATTTGAGTTTGAAACGCAGCAAACCCTTGGCAGCAGGGCGCTGTTTAATAGTTATAATGCAATAGGGGGAAAAGCAGGCAAATGGCATTATTATTCTTTCTTTGATCACCGGAATGGCGATGGCTGGAGACAAAACAGCCGCTATTATACAAATGCAGGGTTTGGTACAGCCACCTATTATTTCACGCCGAAGTTCTCGCTTACAGCAGAAGTGATGCGTTCTCATATCCGGAGCCAGCAGCCGGGTGGATTAACAGATCTGCAGGCAGAACAAAATGCAACGCAAAGTTTCCGCGGCCGCAACTGGTTTGATATTACCTGGACAACTCCCGCACTAATAGTCAATTACCAGATTAGCCCGACATCAAAGTGGAACACCAGGCTGTTTGCCACTATCGGCAACCGGAACAGCGTTGGCTTTTTACAAGCTGCCATCATAAGAGACAGCATCAATGCTTCTACTCTTGATTATAATAACCGTACTGTACAAATAGATAACTATCGCAACTTCGGACTGGAAAGCCGCATCATTGCGGATTATCATCTGGGAAAGATGGAAAACACTTTCTCCGGAGGCGTCCGGTTATACACAGGTACCACCCACCGCCGGGCAGATGGTAAGGGAACCACCGGAACAGATTATATCACCACGATATCCGGCAATTACCCAAGAGACATTGAATTTGATTCAAAAAATGCGGCAGTATTCGCCGAAAATATTTTCAGGCTCTCTGATAGGCTGCTTATCATTCCCGGTATACGTTACGAGTGGCTGGAAGGGGCCGCATCGGGCCGCAACGGTTATACTTCAGGTGGGGCAGAAATATTGCTTCAAAATATCACCCGCAGCAGGGGCCTTCTGCTCGCAGGTATGGGGGCAGAGTATCATATAACATCCGGGACTGAATTTTATGGCAATATCACACAGGCGTACAGGCCTATTCAGTTTGCCAACCTGCAGGCGCCACCTACTACTGATGTGGTGGATCAGGATCTGAAAGATTCGAAAGGATACAATATTGACTTGGGCTACCGGGGTAAACTGAAAAACTACCTGCAGTTTGATGTAAGTGTTTATTATATGCAGTATAATAACCGTATCGGAACAGTAACAGTAAGCGGTACGCCATCTTATCGCTTAATCACCAATGTTGGCAGCAGCACCAGCAAGGGGATCGAAAGCTATATTGAGTTTAATCCCTGGAGAGCATTTGCAAAGAATACAAAAGCAGATATTATTGTTTTCGGTTCATATGGCTACACCCATGCCCGGTATGGCAACGACCACAAAGATGCAGCCACGAAGGGGAAGAAAGTGGAGAATGCACCGGAGCATATTTTCCGTGGTGGCATCACAGCCGGGTATAAAAGCTTTTTGCTGACCACACAGGTAAGCCATGTGGACGAAACATTCAGCGATGCAAATAATACAGTTATCCCAACTGCTAATGGCAACAATGGGTTAATTCCTTCTTATACTGTCACTGATTTAACAGCTACGTATAAGTTTTCAAAGGGGTTGAATTTCAAAGCAGGGGTCAATAACCTTTTTGACAAAAGATATTTTACCCGCCGTGCAGGTGGTTATCCCGGCCCCGGCGTATTGCCGGGTGACAGCAGGACTTTCTTCATCAGCGTGGGGGCGAAATTATAAAGGGAGAATAATGTAAACTTGAACCGCCAGGCCTTGCGGTTACCCGAACCCTTTTTTGTTTTGCGGAGCAGCTATCTGCATGATTTATGTCAGCCGGAAGTATGACAATGCAACAGGGCCGTCATTTTTTTGTCAAAGAAATTTTCCGGTTCATTTCCTGACAATGATGTGATAATTCTCAATTATTGTTAATCAAACTTTGCGGCCGAAATTAAAATCATTATGAGAAAAATCTGTACACTTATTATTGCAGGAATCTTTACATCCATTACATACGGGCAGGATGATACCGCCAGAATCAGGCAATTGGATGAGGTCGTGGTGACAGGCCAGTACAAACCGCAATCAGCAAAAAATTCCGTTTACCAGGTTCGTACTATTTCCAAAGAAAAAATAGAGAAGCAGGGAGCTGTGAACCTGCAAACAGTTTTAAATAATGAATTGAACATTCGGTTTTTACAGGATGCGGCGACAGGTGGTTCGGACATCACTATGATGGGTTTGCGGGGTCAGAATGTAAAAATCCTGGTGGACGGGTTGCCGATGGTGGGCAGGCAGGGCACTTCCAATGAAATCAATATTAACCAGATTGATATTAACACTATCGAACGCATAGAAATAGTGGAAGGCCCGATGTCTGTGGTATATGGCGCCGATGCGCTGGCCGGTGTTATCAATATCATTACTAAAAAAGCAGGCGCTGCTAAATTTTCTGTTACAGCAAGGCTGCACGAGGAAACAACCGGAAATGAATACGGTATTAAACAGGGTATTCATAGCCAGTATGCCGGTATTTCATGGAGGCATAAAAACTGGGAACTGGGAGGCGGATTTGGTCACAACTATTTTGGCGGATGGAAAGACACGGCCACCGGCAGGGAATTAGCATGGCATAAAAAAGACCAGCTGATAGCCAATGGTTTTATTGGATACCATAGAAATAAATTCAGCATACGGTATCGTTTAGATGGCCTGGATGAAATCATCACCAACCCCGGTAATTTTTTATTCTACCAGCAAACATCCGGTGAAACATTGGCGCAGGACCAGGAGTATCTTTCCCGGCGATTAATGCACCAGTTGCAATCATCCTATTTTGTGAACAACAGACTGAATCTGCAGTTACAAACTGCTTATACTGATTACAGCCGCCAGGTGTTTTCAACCACAGTAAGTGATCAAACCGGAAAAGTAAGTTTGGATATGGGAACAGGCCGCCAGTCGGTGGTAGATTTTACAGGATTTACTTTCAGAGCTACGATAAATTACAGGCTGTCAAAAATATTTTCTTTTCAACCCGGGATTGATATTAATCTTGACAGGGGCGAAGGAGAAAGATTAAAGTCCGGGAATAACAAAGTGGATGATTACGCCTTCTTCATCACTTCAGAAATCACCCTTTCTGATAAAATAAACATCAGGCCCGGCCTGCGCTTCATCAGAAATTCCGTGTATGATGCTCCCCCTGTTACCCCGTCACTGAATGCAAAGTTTGCTTTGACAAAGAACCTTGACCTGCGGCTGGTCTATGCAAGAGGGTTCCGTTCACCTTCGTTAAGAGAGTTGTATTTTAATTTTTTTGATGCCAATCACCAGATTATTGGTAACCCGGATTTAAAAGCAGAAACATCACACAGTTTTACCGGTTCTTTAAGCCGGAATAAAACAACAAAAGGCGAAATAGCCTATACAACAGTATTGGGCGGTTTTTACAACAATGTAAAAAACCTGATTGATTATGCAGTATCAGCCGGTAACCCGAATGTATTTATCCTTAGCAACGTTTCAAACAGCAGGACAGCAGGCGTTAACCTGAGCATTTTAGCAAAGTATAAAAGGTGGAACGCATCTCTCGGATCATCTTATACCGGTTTCTATAACGACTATTCTGAGTCAGACCAATCATTGCCACAATTGCAATGGTCTGCTGAGGTTAATTCATCACTTGGATATACTTTTTCTAAAATCGGACTGGATGTAAACCTGGTTTACAAATTTACCGGCAAACGACCCTATTATGCTGTCAACAGTAACCAGCAGGTGGTGCTAACAGAACAGAAAGGTTATCACCTTGCCGACCTGACATTTAGTAAAAAGGCATTTAAATATGTATCCTTTACAGCCGGCATCAGAAATTTATTTGATGTGAACAGGATCACAAGTACTTATGCAGGCGGGGGCACACACAGCTCAAACGGTGTGAGGAATATAGCGACAGGCCGTTCCTTTTTTGCCGGGCTGAGTTTTAACAGGAGCAAAAAATAAACTATCACAATAAAAATCAACTGAAATGCTTATTAAGAATCTATTGAGGACGGGAATTGCTTTATTGCTGACAATATTATTGTTTATTTCCTGCCGCAAAAGAGATGCAGCGTTACCGGATAACTATGCAGTGTTTGAAACATCATCACAAGGCATACCAGCAGCAGAAACTGCAATTACAATAAAAGTAAAAATATCAAGAGGAGTAAATGCAGATGTTCCCATTGTGCTGAACCTGGCAGAGCAGGGTGTCGTGTATGGTACAGATTATACCACGGTTCCTGCTGCCACTGCAGGAAAAATAACCCTGACTGTTCCATCGGGCAATAATGAAGCCTCGTTTACACTGAATAAAGTTGCAGGTGTTTTGTTTGACGGGGATGAAAAATTAATTTTTGATATTTACAGCTCGGGGGCACCCGTATTGATTGGTGTTACTAAACAACTCACACTAAGTTTTGGGGAGTTGGTAGCTTCATCGTCAACTGCTACTTTAAACGGCGGAGGCGCCGCTTATCCCAATAAAGTATTTATTGATTTAAGTGCAAACAGGCAGACAGCCGTGCTGCGTACCACCTGGGATTTGGGTTTTTACACCGGCAGCGATGAATACCGGGTGATATTAAATTCATCATCTGCTATGATGGCTAAGCAAATCAACAAGAATGATTTGAATACGGTAACAGCGGCCGACACGGTTGGTTTCTCCGCTGATGTGGTATTCAGCCAGGCAGCACCCACTGCTGCGTCATTAGCTTACATAGATTATCCCAATGGTGATTTGACAAGGACGGCTATTGCTGCTGTGTCCGCAACTGCTTCTGATAATAAAGCGTATATCGTAAACCGCGGCACAGGTACGGGCAGCCCTGCCCCGGCAAGAGGCTGGAAAAAGATCCGCATCATCCGGAATGCTGCAGGCGGATATACACTGCAGTATGCAGACATTGCTGCTGCGACTTTTACCTCAGTTGATATTGCGAAAGACGATGCTTACTTTTTTAAGTACATTTCTTTTGAGACGGGTGCCGCAACAATAGAGCCTCAAAAAAAGAAATGGGATTTTGCCTGGACTTATTTTTCCAATGTTACCAATTTTGGCGCAGGCGAAGTGCCCTACCTTTTCCAGGATATTATTTTGATGAACCGTAATGTGCAGGTAGCGAAAGTAATGACTGCTGCCAAAGCCTTTACAGATTTTACGGAAGCAGATATCGCCGGACAAACATTTCTAACCACCCAAAATGCCATTGCATCCGACTGGCGCAGCGGCGGCGGCCCCACTACGTCACCAGCGGTTCGTACAGACCGTTACTATATTATAAAAGACAGCGACAATAATTACTATAAAGTCCGCTTTACTGCATTAACCCAAAATGGGGAAAGGGGTTATCCCGCTTTTGAGTCTGTTTTGGTGAAGAAGGGTTAACCGGTACTTCTTCGCAGGAAGACCATTCACTGGGAGGTGAGTGGTTTTTTCTTTTTGCGTAAACAGCTTTTCTGATCCCGTAAGCCTTCCCTCTGCCACAATCGTTCCTTTGTCAGCAAATTGTAAAACAAAAATGAAAAGAATAGCAGGATTAGCGGCTTTACTGATTTTAGTGACCGGAGTAAATGCGCAACAGGACGGTAAGAAAATTATTGACAAACTCTGCGGCTGCTTTGAGGTAGATTTTAAATATGCTGAAACATTTTCCCCCGACCCTGATTATAAATACCACAACCGGGAAGAGACGGGCGGCACGGCCGAACTGGCCTTACCAATAGAAGTAAGCGATAAGAAAATTGTGATACAGCACCTGCTGGTGGTAGGAGCAAATACAGTAGTAAAACACTGGCGGGAAGAATGGACCTATGAAAACCCCGTTTTCTGGAAATACAAAGGCGACAGGACCTGGATAAAAGAAACCATACCCGCTGAACAGGTAAAGGGCAAATGGACACAAACCGTTTGGGAAGTGGCCGATGAGCCCCGCTACCAGGGTTACAGCCAGTTTGTGAACCTGGATGGCAAAATCATCTGGCAGAACACTACCGATGCGCCGTTGCCAAGAAGGGAATATTCTGTTCGCAGCGATTATAATATTCTTAGAAGAACCAACCGCATGAACATTACAGACAGCGGCTACCTGCATGAACAGGACAATCAAAAAATAATCCGGACAAGCGGAACCGACAAATTATTAGTAGAAGAAAAAGGATTGAACAGTTATAAAAGGATTGATGAGAAGGAATGTGCTGCCGCAAAAGAATACTGGGAAAAGAACAAAGACTATTGGGGAAGGGTTCGTAAGATATGGGCTGATTACATCAACAGCCACGACACGATTTTGCTGAAGAATAAGATTGACGGCAAATTCCTTCATGAATACCTGATTGGACTTGGAAAGGAATATGTGGCTAAAAAAGTAAGCGATGCAGATATTGATGAAAAGATCAGGACCGAAATCAACCGTTTTATCGGAAATGATGAAAAGGGAACCACCGGAACTCATTAAAGTAATTGATACCAGTAAAATTGAAAAGCCTCCCGCAGGGAGGTTTTTTGCTTTTCAGTCTGAAAACGGGTGACGGATTTCCGTAACTTCGCCATCTTTTTAGGATGGCTACGGTGTACTGCGTAGCTGCCAAGTGAAGTAGTATGAGTGCTAAATACAGAGAATTTACCGGTTTAAATCTACCGGCTTTTGAAGCTGAAATACTGGCTCAGTGGGCTGAAAAACAGGCCTTTGAAAAAAGTGTTTCTTTAAGGGAAGGCGCTGCACCTTTTGTTTTTTACGAAGGACCGCCCAGCGCCAATGGTATGCCCGGCATCCACCATGTTATTTCAAGAACGTTGAAGGACCTGGTTTGCCGCTACAAAACCATGAAAGGTTTCCAGGTTAAGCGTAAAGGCGGCTGGGATACCCATGGCCTGCCCATTGAGCTCGGCGTAGAGAAAGAACTCGGCATTACCAAAGAGGATATCGGCAAAAAAGTATCGGTAGAAGAATACAACCAGAAATGCCGGGAAGCGGTACTGCGCTATAAAGACAAGTGGGATGACATCACCCGCAAAATGGGTTATTGGGTTGACCTGAACGACCCCTATATCACTTACAAGAATGAATACATTGAAACAGTCTGGTGGCTGCTGAGTGAGTTGTATAAAAAAGGATTGTTGTATGAAAGTGTAAGCATACAGCCTTATTCACCGGCGGCCGGTACCGGACTGAGTTCGCATGAACTGAACATGCCGGGAACGTATAAGGATGTGAAGGATACGAGTGCTGTTGCTATGTTCAAGGCGCTAAAGAATGAGAAAAGCAAGTTCTTATTTGAAGCTATTGAAAAGGCACAAGGCACAAGGCACAAGGTACAAGACGGAGAGTCTGCGAAAATCTCCCCTTCTCCACTTGTGCAGAAGGGGTCGGGGGATGAGGTCTTCTTTCTCGCCTGGACCACCACCCCCTGGACATTACCCTCTAATCTCGGCTTAACAGTCGGCGCCAACATAGATTATGTGCTGGTAAAAACATTCAATCCTTATTTGCACAATCAAATCAATATTGTTTTAGCAAAAGCATTGCTCCCTAAATATTTCAAAGCAGAGAATGAAAACGCTGACTTTGATGAATATAAAAATGACGGCAAGAATATTCCTTATAAAATAATTGCAAAGTTCAAAGGAAAAGACATCGAAGGTTGCGAATACGAGCAATTGCTTCCTTACGAAGCAAATTCTTTTAAGGAAATTCAACACCAAACACCAAACGCCAAACCTTTCAGAGTTTTAGCTGGCGACTTTGTTACTACCGAAGATGGAACCGGTATTGTTCATACTGCTCCTGCTTTTGGTGCAGATGACTTTAAAATGGGGAAGAAATACAATCTTGGTATTCTCACCATGGTGGACAGGGAAGGAAAATTTGTGGATGACCTTGGTGAATTCAGCAACCGCTATGTAAAAAATTATAAAGACGACCCCAAATGGGCTGATGTAAATGTTGACATCGCCGTTAAATTAAAAAAAGAGAACAGGGCTTTTAAAGTTGAAAAATACGAACACAGCTATCCGCATTGCTGGAGAACAGATAAACCCATTCTTTATTATCCACTGGATGCATGGTTCATCAAAACCACGGCCATCAAAGACAGAATGGTGGAACTGAACAAGACCATCAACTGGAAACCCAAAAGTACAGGCGAAGGCCGCTTTGGCAACTGGTTAGAAAATATGGTAGACTGGAATTTAAGCCGCAGCCGCTTTTGGGGTACCCCACTTCCGGTTTGGAAATCAATCGTAGAGTTTAAAGATGAAAATATTTGGGATTTTCTTGATGAATCTGAGGGCGGTGAGATAAAATGCGTTGGTTCAATTGAAGAGTTAAATAGGGAAATAAAAAAGGCAGCTGAGGTATTGGGTGGTGAAATAAATAAGCACTACCTGCATGATGGCATTTTAGATTTACACAAACCCTATGTTGATGATATAACACTTGTTTCTCCAAAAGGGAAACCAATGAAACGGATTCCTGACCTTATTGACGTTTGGTTTGACTCAGGCGCCATGCCTTATGCTCAATGGGGGTTGCCCGATACCAGTTCAAATCAATTTGGTCCACTGAGTGCGGCAAACTTTTTCAAATATCATGCGGCTTCGGAAGCCTCCCTCTTGCGGGGAGGTTTGGAGGGGGCCGTATTCCCTGCTGATTTTATCGCCGAAGGTGTTGACCAGACAAGAGGTTGGTTCTATACGCTTCATGCCATTGCTGCGCTGGTATTTGATTCGGTTGCCTACAAAACCTGCGTGTCAAACGGATTGGTGCTGGATAAGAACGGCAATAAAATGAGTAAGCGTTTGGGAAATGTTGTTGACCCGTTTAAAACAATTGAAACTTTCGGCGCCGATGCCACAAGATGGTACCTCATCACCAATGCATCGCCATGGGATAACATGAAGTTTGACCTCGATGGTATCAAAGAAGTGCAACGTAAATTTTTTGGTACACTTTACAATACTTATCAATTCTTTGCACTCTATGCCAATGTGGATGGATTTGCTTTCAAAGAAGCATACGTCCCAATAAATGAAAGACCTGAAATTGACCGCTGGATTCTTTCCTCGCTCAACACGGTGGTACAGAAAGTCAATGAATATATGGAAGATTACGAACCCACACAGGCCGGCCGTGTAATAGAAGATTTTGTGGATGTACACCTGAGCAACTGGTATGTTCGCTTATGCAGGAGAAGGTTCTGGAAAGGCGAATATGAGCAGGATAAGATCTGTGCTTACCAGACTTTGTATGAGTGTCTGGAAACTTTGACAAGACTGGTTGCGCCTATCTCGCCTTTCTTCAGCGATTACTTGTTCCAGAACTTGAATGCAGTAACAAAGAGATTTGATGCAGAGTCTGTGCATCATATAGGGTATCCTGATATTGATGAAACTCAGAACCCTCCGCCAGCTGGCGGAGGCAGGGGGGCGATTAATGAATCATTGGAAGAAAGAATGCAACTGGCGCAGGACGCTTCATCCCTGATATTATCGCTTCGCAAAAAAACAAATCTTAAAGTCCGGCAGCCACTGCAGAAAGTATTGATACCGCTTTTGAGTGCTTCCATGAAAGAACAATTGCAAAAAGTGGAAGATTTGATAAAAGCAGAGGTGAATGTAAAAGAGATAGAATACCTGAACCCGGACAATACCTTCATCAGCAAAAAGATCAAACCCAACTTTGTGGCGCTGGGCAAAAAACTGGGCCCGAAGATGAAAGCTGTGTCTGCTACCATGGCACAATTCACCCAGGAAAACATCGCCTTGTTGGAAAAAGAGGGACAATATACTTTGTCAGTTGATGGCGAACCTGTAATATTACAGATTGCCGAAGTGGAAATCAGCAGTGAGGATATTCCCGGCTGGACAGTGGCCAATAAAGGCAGCCTTACTGTGGCCCTGGACATTACAGTGACCCCTGAACTGGAAGCCGAA
>JBQTHS010000165.1:0-12423 GCA_052389635.1 Bacteroidota bacterium
GTCATCCGCATGCCCGCTGCAATGCTTCCATTTTACTTTAAAGAAGCATATTAGCAGACAGTATCATCCCTCTAAATGAATACTGAAGATGATCATCCTCGACTGTATCTTGTCAAATACACTGGAGTTGATAAGGTTGGGGTCACGGGCATGCAGGTTGCGCAGACCGTTGCTGATCTTTATCTCGGGAGAGAAGATGAAACTGTCAAAAAAGAAATTGAAACCGATGCCGAATTCCGGGCCATAGTCAAACTTTTCAATTTTTACCAGGTCATCGGCCCGCTTGGCACGGGCATTACTCGCCATATCAATATCCGCATGCCAGCCGGCCAGTGTGTAAACCCGGAAATTGCCGATACGGTCGCTCTGGAATTTTACCTGGATGGGAAAGGTCATGATGATAGATTCCACCTTTTTCACCACCTCGGTCTGGTTATCAATGTCGGGAAACTTTAGTTTGTAAAAAATATTCCGTTCCATGAACATCAGCTGCGGGTTGAAGCGCAACTGGAAGCGGTCGGACAAACGGGCAGTGGCCATGAGGCCCAGTGATAAACCCCCGGCATTCGCAGGCTCGGCCACAAAGATACTGTCGTCCTGTAAAAAACGGGGGTGCAGGTGTGTATGGAAACGGGCCAGGTTCACACCCACAGTAAGGCCGAAATAATAAGGCTTGGCATCATGGTCGGGCTGCATCAGTTCCACTTTCGAATAATTATACCTGTACTGTGCGCCTGCTGTTACAGACAGCAACAGCCCTCCGGTCAGCAAAACCAGCACAACCCATTTTTTTATCGGGGTTTTCTTCCGGAGTAGATGCAGCATATTCCTAAGGTAAGCGGTTGAAAACCGGTATCGGCATATCCCGCTTTGTTTAAAATGTCAGTAAATAAATGACGGTCCGGAAAAGCATTGGCCGACTCGCAGAGATACTGGTAGGCCGCTTTATTTTGCCTGAACCAGCGGGCTACCTGCGGGGCCACTATACCCATGTACAGGTTATAAAAACTTCTGACCGCCTTGCGCCGGGGTTTTGAAAATTCGAGTACCATCAGCCGGCCTCCGGGTTTCAGCACCCGTCTCATTTCTGAAAGGCCTTTTTCCAGGTTTTCAAAGTTCCGCACTCCAAATGCCACCATCACGGCATCAAACGTATTATCAGGAAAATTTATTGTTTCTGAATCGCCGCCCTGCAGGCGGATTTTATCCACAAGTCCTTCTTTTTCAATCTTTTTGCGTCCGAGCTCCAGCATGTTGGCTGAAATATCAATGCCCTCTACTTTTTCAGGTTTCAGCATTTTGCAGGCCAAAATCGCCATGTCGGCCGTGCCGGTGGCCACATCTAAAATATATTTTGGATTGTCTTCTTTCAGCATCCGGATTGTTTTTTTGCGCCAGCTGATGTCAATACGGGCCGAAAGAAAACGGTTGAGATGATCGTACTGGCCGGCGATACTGTCAAACATTTCAGCCACTTGCGTCTTCTTGTCTTTGGAGGAATCTTTATAGGGAATGATATGGTCGTGTGGCAATGGGTTTGACATGGGGTGCAAAGATAGCAAGGTTTAACGTTTGAGGTTTAAGGTTTAAGGTTTTACTTCGCAGCAGAGTCATTGTACAGGGAAAAATAAATGGAAATCATCTCAGCGAAATATATTATCAGCAGCGCTACCTACAAGCAATGCCCTGTGGCGGACAGGCCGGAGTATGCTTTTATCGGTAGGAGCAATGTGGGTAAATCTTCATTGATAAATATGCTGACAAACCAGCGCCAACTGGCCAAAATATCCGCTACGCCGGGAAAAACCCAACTCATCAACCATTTTGAAATTGTTTCCAAACACTTTTCTCCACCAAGCGGAAAAGCGAAAGGGTTGAGGCTCCAGCCTTCACCACTCAGTGGAGAAGGGAAGGGGATGAGCTGGTACATTGTTGACCTGCCCGGCTATGGCTACGCCACTGTTTCGCTGAAGTCGAGGAACAACTGGGAGAACATGATCGGGTCGTACATCCGCAAAAGGGAAAATCTCGTTTGTTTGTTTGTGCTGATTGACAGCCGGCATGAACCGCAGAAAGCCGACCTGGAATTTATTGCAAAATTGGGAGAGTGGCAGACGCCATTTGTACTGGTCTTTACGAAAACAGATAAAAACAAACCCGGGGCAACTGCAAGAAATGCGGATGCTTTTTTGAAAGCGATGTCTGAACAATGGGAAAAACCGCCCCCGTACTTTCTGACCTCCGCCAGCAAAAAGACGGGCAGGCAGGAAGTTCTTGATTATATCGGAGGCTTAAACGCAGGTTTTACAAAGCTTTAGAATGGGATAAATACTCCATTTGTGGTATTCTTTTTAAAAGATTTATACCTATTTTGCACCCAATTACAAGCCATTTATGAAACTAATCTTATCCGAAAGAAACATAGTGGTGATATTATTTATTATGGTCCTCATCACTTTTTCCCTGGCCCAGGAAGACAGCAAAAAAAAGCTGACAGGCATCTATACCGCTACGACTATTGAGCCGGGTTCCCGGTTTTTGGGACTTGTTATATCCGAACAGCCGGCAGAAGTGAAAGAGGCCTTTACCCCCCGTCAATAATTCTTTCAATACACCCTTTACTTTTTTCTACAGAGTCTGAAGTCCATCATGAGCAGGAAACTCCTATTAGTACTTGTATTATTATTTTCAGTCGCCGGTTTTTCCCGGCAGGAGCAATCTCCCGGCAAGTTTAAAAAAAGATCTGCTGCGTCTGATTCATTCCGCAGCAAGGTGAAGGCGCTGGCGGACAGCATCCAAAAAAACAAGGCTTCTTTTGATTCAGGAATAATAAAAGAAAAAGTTCAGCCGGTTGCTGAGCCCGAAACTAAAAAGGAAAAAAATTCATGGTTACTGCCGGCAGCAGGCATTGCGGTGCTGGCGGCTTTCTTTTTTTTATTCAGAAGGAAAAGGATATAAAGAGGGGTAGTTTCTTTTTCGGAGAAACGCTCCGCATTTTCATTACAAAGCATTCACTAGTTTACCACTTTATTGGCGCAGCTGCTGCTGGCAAAGGCTTCGGGTTTGGCCTTGAAGGCAAAGCCCATTCCGAGGATATAGCCCATGGCTTCTTTCAGCGCATCATTGCTCTTGAAATGCGGATTGGTGTTGATGTCGGCATGCACTTCCATGTCCACATCATACACGGTAAACAGGTTGCAGAGTTCATAGGCGATCTCAATGCTTTTGGCCACTTCCATCAGCATTCTTTCCTTGATGGTGAACTGCTGACGGGTCTTGTCGTTGTGGATGAACATGAAACCGCCGTGCCCTTCCCGCAGAAAAACGATGACCGTGGCAAATTCGGTTTCCTGTCCTTTCACCTGTGAGTCGGTGCCGATACATACTTTCAGCCGGTAACCGTTGCCGGTTTCCCGGCGGATGGCTTTTTCCACCGCTTCGAGGATGGGCATTTCAATCGGGTCGCCATTAAATTTTCTCCAGCGCATATAAAAAGAGGTTTTCCCAAGATACAGGAAAACCTCTTAATTACAAAGGGTACGGATTAATGTCCCGCCCCAGGCGGGACAGGAAATCGTTTATTGCCGCACAAATTTATCGGTCCACTGTTTGTTGTCGTCTGCAAAGCGGATAAAGTACATGCCGCCGGTCATATTGGCTGCGGCGATATTGTTCATACCGGCTGTCAACTGTCCTTTGGCTGCCGTCTTTCCGTTTACATCATACACTGCATAACTGTAATTGCCCGGGCTGGTCACCGTTATGGTATTGTTTACCAGGTTACTCAGCAGTTTGGGCCTCGTATCATTTCTGGTGTTTTTAAGGGTAACAACATTTGAGTAATGCTGCCTGCCGTTATCAAAAGTTACTTTCAGGCGGTACTGCACTGCATGGCTGATATGAGGAGCATAGCTATAACTGCGCTCGGCGTTACCGGGTTGTGTTACCGGGTCAAAGCTTCTGCCGTTGGTGGATATTTCCAGTACCTGCTCCACCACCTGCTCGTCGGCATCAATCAGCCAGGTCAGGTTGTGGCGGTCAGCTGACACCGAACCCTGCAGCTCCAGTCTGCGAAGCGGTAATGTTCCCGCCTGAAAACTGCCATTCAGTGCATAAGAGCCAATACTGGCATAATTAGGTGCATACACATTTCCTTTTCCCTCTATTTTCAGGTAGTAAATACCGGCGCCCATTGTTGAATCAATTATGGAATTGAGCAGCATACCCGGGTTATATACATTTATCTGGGCCTGGGCGGCATTGTAAAGGGTTACCTGCATATCCAGATCCGAACCTGCATTGCCAGTTCCCACGTTATAGGGAACGGCATTCAGCACAAAACGCCCAACAGATGGCAGTGTTACTCTTATCATATCGGCATCGGTATTTTGCGTAACCACACCGTTTACCGTAAACAGGTTATTTACAAAAGGCGCATCGGTTGCGCCGGCAAAAGTATTTGCATGGTCATCCGTACGGAAGGAGAAGTCATTGTCAACACTTGTGATTATCGAAAGATCATTCTGGGTGTTAGAACAGCCGTAAGGATTAGGACCGTTGTTCCAAAGGGTAAAATTTTTGTAGTAGCCCACCCCCATAATCGGGGCCCAGCCGATTTCGCCGGTGCCTGTGCCGTAATGGTATTCGGACACCAGGTTACAGTTGGCGTCAAAATTGGCCTGGTGATACAGGCCCAATGTATGGCCTGCCTCATGGGCAGCAGCTTCGGAGATGTATTTTACATTGTTTACGCCCAGGGCTGCAGTGAATACAAAGCAGGGGGTATTGTCGCCCCAGTTGAACGAGCCAACAAAAGCCACACCACCTGCCGCACCGTACCATTCATGGCTAACGGTAAGAATCACTCTCATCCGTTTGTCAGCTGGTGCTGCCCAGTATTTGGTGGAGTCGGTAGTGATATTGATATTGAAGGGACGGTAATCTTCGGCCACCCGGTTGAAGGCTGTAGTGATATTAGCGGTGCTCATTCCGGAAGGGCCGCAAACAATGGGACCATTATAATTCCAGGCAGTGTTTTCAACGGTATGCCCGTCAAAATCCAGGAACAGCACAGCCTCGGCTGAAGGATAACTGCTCATCACCGGCACCTGTGCATTTGCTTTCAGGGCACCGGTGAATATCAGCGCCATAAGGCCGGATTTATATAAGTTTTTCATACAAGGAGGATTTTTGGTTTTTCAACAGGTACTAAAAGATACAGATGTAAAAACGGGTCAGTGATCAGGTTTTGTGATAAAATTTTATTCGTTTACCAGGTCATAAAAATTTCTTTTTACCAGCATATACTGACCGTCCTGCTTCTGCAGCTCATACAGGTCGCCATGGCGGAAGCTGATGATCCTGCCGCGGAAGCTGACAGTGCCGTCGGCTGCAATGGTTCTGGAAATTGAGAAAGTGGCGCCGTTGAAGTTGGTGGAGCGGATCACTATGCTTTGGGTAATGTTTCCCGGCTGGTTTCCTGATGACACCACTTCTCCTTCAAACTGGAAACGGGCATTTTCAGAAAGCCTCACGGCGGTAGGCCGCCCAAGCGGTGTGCTGAAAAGGCTGCTGAGCTCATCAACGCTTAACTGAACCTTGTCAGGGAGACCCTCAAATAATTTCGGTTTGTTGTGATCAGGTTCGTTCACGGGGGCGGGTTTGTCCTGTGCATAAGAACCCAAACTGCATAGCGCAACAGCTGCGCATAGTACGGAGGTACGAAGGCTTTTCATCGGTACTTTTTTTAAAAGTCAAAAGGATATTGGTCAGCAGTCAAAAAACTCAACTGCAGTTTTCAGGGGGGACGGTGATACAAGGTTTGTGAAAGTTTTAAAAACATCCAAACGATGAAACGAAATTCGCCGGAGATTGAGGAGTAGTACCCGGGGTGATTCGTAAAACTTCGAAATGACGGAATGGTTATCTACTATCAGTACTGGTTTGTGCTTAGCATCACCAGTGTGCAGGCCTCTTTCGTAACAATACCTTTTTGCTTTGCGAGTTGTGCCAGCTCCTCATTTTCAGCGCCGGGATTGAAAATAACCCGTTTGGGATGCAGCGACAGGATATAATCATAGTATTGTTGCTGATGCTGCGGATTCAGGTACAGGGTTACCGTATCTATGTCAGTAAATGACTCCTGTTCTGTGCCTACGGATACATCAGCTACTTTGGTATTTTTTCTGCCCACCGCCACTACAGGATGCCCATGGCTGCGCAAACGCTGAATGGCGAGAAAGCTGTAGCGGGATGGATTGTCAGAAGCGCCGAGAACAAGGGTTTTTTTTGGGGTCATTCTGCAAAGCTATAGCCTGATTCGTTTTTAAAACAAATGATATTGTTTGCGGGGCACTTTTTTAATTATTTCAGCAAAAGCATCTTTTAATAAAGGGTACCTGAACTGAAAACCTGTTTCGAGGATCTTTGTTGGGATGACCCAACGACTCTTCAATACCAGTTCTGTTTCAGTTCCAATTAGTGGAGCTCCCATTTTCAGCATCCATTCAAAAGCAGGTACCCCGAATTTGTGTCCGGTTGCTTTTCGGAGCGCTGTCATAAACTCTTTGTTGCTGACAGGATTTGGCGAACAGCAATTATAAGTGCCCTGAGTATTTTCATGTTCGGCTATCCATTCAATCATCCGGCAGGTATCTTCGATATGAACCCAGCTATACATTTGTTTACCGCTTCCCTGTTTCCCGCCCAATCCAAATTTCAACAGATTGAAATAAGGGATGAGTACACCGCCGGGGCCGAATGTGATAGCCATTCTTAACGCAACTTTCCTGGTGCCCGAAATTGATTGCTCATAAAATGTTTTTTCCCACAACTGGCAGACCTGAACAGAAAAGTCATTGTGAAACTCACTGCTGTACTCATCCTGCGGCCGGTCTGTTGCATTACGGTAGATGGTTGCAGAAGAAGCATTTATCCAAAGTGCAGGTGGCTTCTGACATTGCCTCAGAGCTGAACCAATCGTTTTTACAGCATTTGTCCTGCTGTCAAAAATTTCTTTCTTGTTTTTTGGGTTATATCTGCAGTTAACTGTTTTGCCGGCAAGATTGATGATAATATCAGCGCCTTCAATTTCTTTTACCCATTCGCCAGTTGTTTTACCATCCCATTTTTTAAATTCTGCATTTTGCAGGTCTTCGGGTGAAAGAGTATCGTACCTGTTCCGATTGTTCCGGGCATCAGGCAACTGACGGGTGAGAATGATCAGTTGATTCTCCCGGCCCCAGTATTTTATCATTTCCTGGCCGATAAAGCCCGTGCCTCCTGCAACAATGATTTTTTTGCTTTTCATCTATTAAGTTACTTTTTTCCAATAAAACCTGAAAGGTTAAAGATGAACAGCCAGATAAAGATCAGAGAGAATGAAACGAACAAAGTATTCATCAGCACTTCCCCTATTTTAAATATTGTTTTATTAGGAATTTGATACATGGGATAGTATGAAAACTGAGTGATAACCTTGCCAGTCCAATATGCGGCAATTAGTCCGGTCATTGCAACAGCTAAACCTGTTTGATTTTTTAAATCATCTGTTAATAGAATTGAAATCAGTCCAAAAGAAAAATTCAATCCCTGAATATAACGACCATAAGTTTTTGCGATTTCCTGGTTTAAAGGCTTTAGTTTTTTTATGTCGTTGTACCAATCAAAAACTATATGCCTGATATAAGGATAGATGATAGCAGTAAACATTTGTCCGATGCCTCCGAGTATAATCAGCCAATCGGGGAGTATTAGTTTCATTTTGAGAGTTGTTGGGTGAGTTAATAACAGGAAAATTTCAAAGACCAGTTTCCGCCTGCAATCAAATTATTTTTGATTCGTAACTGCTTTTATTTAAAGAACTTCATCAATGTTCCCACAAACCAGCTCTCCTCCGCTTTTATCATCACATCTAATGTTTTGTCCGCCTGGCGTCCCAGTTTTTTAATTCGGCTTACCGTATCCACAAAGGTTTTTACATGCTTGTCCCTTTTATCGCCTTCCACTTCTTCCAGTTTGTCCAGCAACTGCAGCATGGGTTCCAGTTCCCTTTTCTTTCTTTCCTTCACTATCTGCTTTACCACTTTCCAGATGTCTTTTTCTGCGGTAAAGAATTCTTTCCGCTCACCGGCCAGCAACACCCTTTCCACCAGGCCCCAGTTGATGAGTTCCCGGATATTCATATTGGTATTGCCCCGGCTGATGTTCAGTTCTTCCATGATATCGTCCTGTGTCATGGGTTCGGGGCTGATGAGGAGCAAGGCATGTATCTGCGCCATGGTACGGTTGATGCCCCAGTGGGTGCCAAAGGCCCCCCAACTGCCGATGAACTGCTGTTTTGCTTCGGTAAGTTTCATGCCACGAAGCTACGGCGGGTATTTCGAATTTTCAAAAATTACTGAAAAATTGTTTGAGCCTCAAGGTGGCTCATAAAGTTTCCTCAGGTGCCCGCTTTTTACGGGATCCGGCAGGTTTGCCCAGCACCACCAGGAGCAGGCTGATACTAGTTGATACTACGCCGGTTTTCAGGAAAAAGCCGGATGAATTTTCTTCAAGCAGCTTTAATATACCGGAGAATAAAAATGAGGAGAACGCTGTAACAATGAATATGGCTTTCCAGGAAAACTCTTTCAGCGCCTTTTCTTCTTTCAGTTCTTCCATAGCCGGGGTTTTTTTTCGAATTAACGGGAAAAATTTCTTAACGGTTAGATGGTGAATCAGTAATTTTTTATTTTAGGCTTTTCCCCTTACCATTTCATACAGTTAAAATTTTACAGCAATAAACCTGCCGAAGAACAGTGCCCGCAAAAAAAAGCTGCACAACCGGCAGCTTTTCTGTTATTACTACAACGTATTAATACTTCAGAGAAGCATGGAGACGGGGTTCTCCAGGTATTTTTTTACCGACTGAAGGAATGCAGCGCCGGTGGCGCCATCCACACTTCGGTGGTCGCAGCTGAGGGTCACTTTCATTACACTGGTGGCAGCAAAACCTTCCCCCTTTTTAACCACCGTTTCTTTTATCCTTCCCACGGCCATAATGCAACTGTCAGGAGGATTGATGATGGCAGTAAACTCATCAATATCCATCATGCCCAGGTTGGATATGGTGAATGTGTTACCGGTAAATTCATTCGGTTGTAACTTTTTGTTCTTGGCTTTACCTGCCAGTTCCTTGCTTTCTGCGGCGATTTGCGGTAATCCTTTCTGATCGGCAAACCGTACAACCGGTACGATGAGGCCGTCTTCGACAGCCACAGCTATCCCGATATGAATATGATGGTGGCGGCGAATCTTATCTCCCATCCAGGATGCATTCACCGCAGGGTGCTGGCGAAGGGCCAGCGCCACAGCCTTCACTACCAGGTCATTAAAACTTACTTTCACAGGATTTACTTCATTCAGCTGCGTTCTTGCAGAAATAGCATTATCCATATTGATCTCTATCGTAAGATAGAAATGCGGGGCCGAGAATTTGCTTTCGGCAAGGCGTTTGGCAATCACATTCCGCATCTGTGAATTGGGGATGTCAGTATAGCCTTCTTCACCGGCAACAGATACAAATACCGGAGCAGGTTTCGGAACAGAAGCCTGTGCTGCAGCAGGTGCAACAGATTTATAATTATCAATATCTGCTTTGATGATCCTCCCGCCATCGCCTGAACCGCTGATGGCTTTTATATCAATCCCTTTTTCTGCAGCTAATTTTTTGGCAAGGGGGGATGCTTTCAACCTCCCGTTTGTGGTTGCTGGTTGCTGGTTACCGGTTGCTGATTCTTTTGTTGCGACCTCTGTTTGCCGGGTCTTTTGGGTAGTTTGATTTTGCCGGCCTCCTTCTACCCCACTGCTCTTAACAGCCGCGACGATCGCTTCCACATCCACTTTACCTTTTTCGCCGATGATACAAAGCAGACCATTGACAGGAATTTTTTCTCCTTTTTGTGCGCCAATATGCAGGAGTGTTCCGTTTTTATAACTCTCCAGTTCCATGGTGGCCTTATCAGTTTCTATTTCAGCCAGCACTTCGCCTTTCTTTACAGCGTCGCCTACATTCTTATGCCAGGCAGCTATAACGCCTTCTTCCATGGTATCACTCAGCCGGGGCATCAATACTACTTCCTCCATTTTGGAAATATCAATGGCGGGGGCAATAGTGGCTGCAGGTGCCGGAGTTGTTTTTTTCTCAGTGGCTTCTCTTTTGGCAACCGGCGCTGGTGAGTCGCCTTTCAACAGCGAAGAAATATCTTCTCCCGGTGCACCAACAATGGCCAGCAGATCATCCACCTGCAGTTTGCCGCCTTTGTCGCTGCCGATGTGCAGGAGGGTGCCGTCTTTATAGCTTTCCAGTTCCATCGTGGCTTTATCCGTTTCAATCTCTGCAAGCAGGTCACCCTTCTTCACAGGATCACCCACTTTTTTATGCCAGGCAGCAATCACGCCTTCGGTCATAGTATCGCTGAGGCGGGGCATTAATATCACTTCGGCCATTGCCTTTGAATTTTGGCCGAAATTAAGGTAAAAAGGGCAATAGTAAACCTGCAGTGAATCAGTGTGCAACTAATAATCCAGCTCCAGTTTCAGCCGGTCTTTCAGCTCCTTTACGAGGGGATACTGCTCAGCCATTTTCAGGAATTGTTCTTTGGCGGTGAGAGTTGTTTCCAGCACAGGACGGTTTTCTGCCTTTTCCTCCATCAGCACATTGAACTGCAGCAGCCGGTTACGGAGTTTTTTTTGAAGAAAAGTAAACAGCTTATTTCTTTCCTGTTCGATGAACTGCTTTTCAATATTATTGGCGGTTACCGCTTCAAACGAGTTGGCATCTTTGATTCGCAGCACGGTGAGTTCAAACGGCTGTGCAGCAGGGTTTTTTTCTTCCTTCAGCTTTGCTATGTACGCTGCCCAGGCATCCTGCAGTTCTTCGGTTTGCAAAGCATGATTGGAGTTTCCGTTTCCATTGCCGCCATTGGACTGATACTGCTTGCGGATCTTATCCAGGGCTGAAAGTTTATTGACTGCGGGCTTTATTTCCGGAACTGTACCAGCCGCAGGTTGGCGGTAATCGGGAGTATCTTCTTTTACAACTGAAATTTTTGCGGGCGGAGTTTCAATTATCAGTTTTGCTTCGCTTTGCTTGCCCGTTGTTTTGGCAGCAGAAGTTTGCAGGCCGGTAAAAAGTTTGATTGACGAAGTGCGGAAAGCCAGCGGCGTTTCAGCTATTTTTTTTTTACTGATGCTGCCGCCTTCGGCAGTCAGCGCAAGGGCCAGCTGCAGGTAGCAAAGCCTGATGAGGGCCAGTTCCACATGCAGCCTTTTGTTGCGGGCGGCTTTATAATTTATTTCCGCCTCATTCAGAATATTCAGAGCGCTGATGAGGAGGGCGGGAGAGGCCGGTTTTGCTGCTTCGATGTACCTGTCTTTAAAACTTTCCACCACTTCCAGCAATACGGCTGCTTTTTCATCCTTACACACCAGCAGGTTGCGGATGAATTCAGCAAAGCCGTTCAGCACCAGGTCGCCTTCGAAACCCTTGCGGTTGATATCATCATACTGCAGCAGGGCGCCGGCCAGGTCCTGCTGCTGCATGCAGTCCAGCAGTTTGAAATAACAATCAGCATCCAGGATATTAAGATGCTCTGATGTATTGGCATAGTTCAGTTCACCATTGGTAAAGCTTACAATCTTGTCCAGTATGCTCAGTGCATCCCGCATACAGCCTTCACTTTTCTGGGCAATGATCTGCAAGGCCGCTTTTTCTGCTTTGATGTCTTCTTTCTCACAGATCTCTTTCAGGTGATGTACAGTATCGCTGGTAGTGATGCGTTTAAAATCAAAAATCTGGCAGCGGCTCAGGATGGTGGGAAGTATCTTATGTTTTTCTGTCGTAGCCAGGATGAAAATTGCATAGGAGGGCGGTTCTTCCAGCGTTTTAAGAAATGCATTAAAGGCAGAAGAACTCAGCATATGTACCTCATCTATCACATATACTTTGTACTTGCCGCTTTGAGGAATGAACCGGATCTGATCCACCAGGTCACGGATATTGTCCACCGAATTATTGGAGGCGCCGTCCAGTTCAAAATAATTCATGGAAGCGCCATCATTGAATGAAATGCAGCTCTGGCAGGTATCGCAGGCTTCACCGTCCTTTGTCTGGTTTTCACAATTGATGGTTTTGGCAAGGATACGGGCACAGGTGGTCTTGCCCACACCTCTTGGCCCGCAGAATAAAAAGGCATGGGCCAGTTGCTGCTGTTTGATGGCATTCTTCAGCGTGGTGGTGATATGCGGCTGACCAACGACAGTGTCGAAGGTTTGCGGTCTGTATTTACGGGCCGAAACGATAAACTTATCCATAAACAGAGGTCAGAGGTCAGAAGTATCAGGGACACTCTTTTGCAATAATAAAGAAAGTTTTGGGAGAAG
>JBQTHS010000166.1:0-5250 GCA_052389635.1 Bacteroidota bacterium
GAAGTGCCGGAACCTTCTGCGCCGGCTGTGAAAGAAGAAAAAAAAGAAAAACCAGCGCCAAAAGCAAAGGCGGAGAAAAAACAGGAAGAAGAAAAAACTCCGGCTGCTAAGAAAAAATCCGGCAAAAAAGAAGAGGCAAAAGAAAAACCAGCGCCAAAGAAAAAGAAATAAACCGGATTGCCTTCCGGCTTATACATAGTACCCTGCAATTTTCACCAGCGGTATGCCCGCTATATTTCTGCTTTTATTTTATTATGACCCACAACGCCGATATTCAAAAACTACCCCGGCATTTTCTGTCTGCTGCCTTTACCATCACCAGCTGGGAAGGGTTGGAACCTTATTTTAAAAACCTGGAAGAAAGAAATATCTCTTCGCTCAAAGATCTGGAGCAATGGCTGAAAGATGCCAGTGAACTGGAGGCAACGGTCAGCGAAGACGCCTGCTGGCGGCAGATAAAAATGACCTGCGATACGGAGAACAAAGAGTTAGAGGAAGCTTTCACTTTCTTTATGATGGAAATTCAGCCAAAGATCCAGCCATATTCAGACCGCCTGAATAAAAAGCTGATTGATTGCCCCTTTACCAAAGAACTGGATCAGCCAAAGTATTTCACCTTCCTGAGAAATGTAAAGAAGAATATTGACCTTTTCCGGGAGGCGAATATTCCTTTACAGGCCGGGCTGAATGTGATGCAGCAGCAGTATGGTGTTATTTCGGGGAAAATGACTGTGGGGGTGAATGGGCAGGAATACACTTTGCAGCAGGCCGCTAAATTTTTAGAAGACCCCGACCGGAAACTCCGGGAAGAAGTCTTTCACAAGATCAATCAAAGAAGGCTGCAGGATAAAAAAGAACTGAATGAATTGTTCACTTCTTTATTGCAGAAACGGCAGCAAGTGGCGGTTAACGCCGGTTTTGAAAACTTCCGGGACTACCGCTTTACTGAACTCGGACGTTTTGATTACAGCAAGAATGACTGTTACCAGTTTCATCAGGCTGTTAAACAATATGTGATGCCGTTGGTAAACCAGTTGTACGAAACAAAAAAGAAAAAATTAGGGCTGGATACACTGCGGCCCTGGGATGTGGAAGCCGAACCGGCAGGCACCCAACCCCTGCGGCCTTTCAGCACCGGCGAAGAGCTTACGCAAAAAACGATTGACTGCTTTAACCAGTTGAAACCCTTTTTTGGCGATTGCCTGGAAAAGATGAAAGCCATGGGTCACCTGGATCTCGAAAGCCGCAAAGGCAAAGCACCGGGCGGCTATAATTGCCCGTTGGCTGAAAGTGGCGCCCCTTTCATTTTTATGAATGCCGCCGGCACATTGGATGATGTGACAACGATGGTGCATGAAGGCGGACATGCTATCCATTCGTTTTTGGCACATGAGCTGGAACTGACCGGTTTTAAAGAATATCCCACCGAGATAGCCGAAGTGGCCAGTATGGCGATGGAACTTTTCAGCATGGATCACTGGGGGGTCTTTTTTGCAAATGCTGAAGAATTAAAAAGGGCTAAAGAGCAGCAGCTGGAAAGGGTCATCACCATTTTTCCCTGGATTGCAACCATTGACAAGTTTCAGCACCGGGTTTATGAAAATCCGCAGCATACGGAAGATGAAAGGGCGGCAAACTGGATAATGATACAGGATGAATTCTCATCTCCTGTTATTGATTTCAGCGGCCTGGATGAATACCGCCGCTTTGGCTGGCAGCGGCAATTGCATTTATACGAAGTGCCATTTTATTATATTGAATACGGCATTGCCCAACTCGGCGCCATCGGCCTTTGGCAGCAGTACAAGCAAAACCCGGCAACTGCTATTAATAATTATATAACAGCGCTGGAAACGGGCGGAACAAGAACCCTGCCTGAACTTTTTAAGGCGGCCGGGCTGAAGTTTGATTTTTCGCCGGGGTACATTCAACAACTGATGTGGTTTGTTAAAAAAGAAATGGAAAGCATTAACTAAAATACCACGAAAGTGGTATGTCTCAAATTTGGATGGTATTGTTCTTAGCCCCTATTTTTGATACAGCAAACAACAAGTGAGCAATCACTGTTTAACATAGCTACTAATCAGAGCCTTAACCAATGAGTCCCGCTGTTTCTACAGCGGGGCTTTGTTTTAGCCCCCGCAATAGTTTGAATGACGGGTAGTTCTCACTCCCGGGGGAGATGAGAAAAGTCATCCATGCGCAGACTTTAATAAAGCTGATCGTTTAAAGCCTGGTGATTCATCAAAAAAATTCCAGACTAGGTTCCCCCCGCAGGAGACAGGGGGCCGCAATTCTTACATACCCCCTCCACCACTACCTCTACATGCCCGGCTGCATAGCCTTTGGGAAGCCGGATATCGGGTGTCACCACATCATCGAGGCAATAGGTTTTATGACAATTGTTGCAGATAAAGTGAATGTGGTGATCCTGGTGATGGCCTTCGCCACATTCGTCCTTGCAAAGTGCATAGCGGATAGAGTTGTCGGCCGTGGGGATCGTATGAATGATGCCTTTGTCAACAAAAACCTGCAGGGTGCGGTACACCGTCACCCGGTCAAATTTTTCGCCGGCTTTTTTTTCTATATCTCCATGCGCCAGGGCCCCGGTCTGCTCCAGGAAAAGCTGAAGTATTTTTCTCCGGCTGTCTGTAACGCTCAGCTTGTTCCGCTTCAGGGTGTTTGTTACAGCATTATCAATGTGATTCAGCATATCCGTCGTTTGTTTTTCATTTTAATAATTTACGGGCATTTTTTATCAGTCCTTTTACTTCGCTTTCCTTCAACCCGTCGTATATCTTTCGTACTTCCCCGTTGCGGTCCACCAATGCCCAGAACTGGGTGTGCAGGAAATCATCATCAATGCTCTTCAGGTTATTGGCCGGGTCGTCAATAGTGTAGCTTATTCTTGCCGCATCGTAGAGTTCTTTTTTGCCACCGGTCAAAAAGATCCATTTACGGGTGTCAACCCCAAGTGAATCGGCATATTTTTTCATCTGCCCCACCGAATCAATATCCGGGTCGCAGGTATGTGACAGTATCAGGAAGTCTTTTTCATTCTTCAGTTCCTCATATACTATCTTCATATTATTGTTCATCTTCGGGCAAATGCCTTTACAGGTGGTAAAAAAATATTCTGCCACATACACTTTGCCTGTCATATCTTTTTCAGTCACCTGTTTTCCATCCTGGTTGATGAAAGAAAAATGCTGTACTGTGCTTACAGGGTTCGCTTTTTTCTGCCCAAAGCCGGGTATCACCTGCGTCAGGATGAAATAAAAGATCAGCACCAGCGCCACAAAAAACCCGGTATAAAACCACCCCTTTTTGGACATATCAGAAAAATTATCCCGCAAAGGTAATACTCCGGGCAATCTTCTTTTGCAACTATGTTGCTTTTTCATAGTTTTGTTGCCTTTATGAAGTTAAAAATCAACTGGGATGCGCTGGGTATCGGGGCTTCGCTGGCCTGCGCCATCCATTGCGCCCTGCTCCCCCTTTTTATCAGTAGTCTTCCGTTGTTTGGCATCAATATCATCCATCATACCGGTTTTGAAGCGGGTATGATAGTGCTTGCGCTGGCCATCGGCACTTATTCCCTCTGGCATGGCTACCGTAAACACCACCATAGCCTGGTACCTCTTTCCCTTTTTTTCACCGGTTTCATTTTCCTCGTGCTGAAACAATTCTTTATCCATTATGAAAACTGGCTGTTGATACCGGCTGTGCTTTTTATCATTACTGCCCATTTCCTCAATTTCCGTTTTTGCCGGGTGCATAACCATGCCCATACAGATGATTGCAACCACTGAAGTTTCAGGCTGTATTTCTTTTTCTGCTAACTTGTATGAAAATCCGGGTTATGAAATGAGCCATAAAAATATACAGATGAAAAAACTGTTGCCTTTTGTTTTTGTTTTCATGGTTACCGGTCTCGCTGCACAGCGGGGAGATAAAGCCGCCATACTCCGGGTGCTGGATGAGCAAAATGAAGCCTGGAACCGGGGTGATGTGGAAGCGTTTATGAAGGGCTACTGGGAAAATGATTCGCTGATGTTTATTGGTAAAAGCGGCGTTACCTATGGTTGGATCAATACACTCAATAATTATAAAAAAGGATACCCGGATACCGCTGCGATGGGAAAACTGACTTTCACTAACATCAAAATAAAACGGCTTTCAAAAAAATATTTCTTCATTGTGGGCAAATGGTACCTGAAACGGAGTATCGGCGATCTGAGCGGACACTATAATCTTTTGATGGAGAAAATAAACGGACGCTGGGTCATTATTGCAGACCACAGTAGTTAAATAGAACGAAAAGTCATTATTCACTTAAAAAATCATTGTATGGCAATCATTATCCTGGGCTTGCTTGTGCTGATCGCTGGTTTTGCCTTTCAGCGGAATGAACAGTTTTACAGATATGCCAGAGTGGTGAGGAGTATAGCTTTCCTGATTATTATCGCAGGAGTGCTTACTAAATGTATTGTCCAGATCAATGCCGGGCAGGTGGGGGTAAAAACCCTGTTTGGAAAAGTACAGAACGATGTGCTGAGCAGCGGCCTGCATTTTATCAATCCATTTATTGAAATCAGGCGGCTGGATATAAAGACCCAGAACTATACCATGAGCGGAGTGCATGATGAAGGTAAACAGACGGGTGATGATGCCATCCGTGTGCTCACTGCCGACGGTCTGGAAGTAACCATTGACCTTACCGTACTGTACAAATTGCTTCCTTCCGAAGCTCCCCGGCTGCTCCGGGAAACCGGGGAAGATTATACAGACAAGATAGTACGGCCAGTGACAAGGACCAAGATCCGGGACAACTCTGTGTATTACGAGGCCATTGCTTTATACTCCACCAAGCGGGATGAATTTCAGCAGCGGATTTTCAAAAGTATTGAAGATGATTTTAAAAAAAGAGGGCTGATGCTTGAACAGCTCTTAGTTAGAAATATCACATTGCCGGAATCAGTAAAAGCCACCATCGAACAAAAGATCAATGCCGAACAGGATGCCCAGAAGATGCAATTCGTGCTGCTGAAAGAAAAACAAGAAGCCGAAAGAAAAAGGGTGGAGGCTCAGGGCATAGCAGATTACCAGCGGATCATCAACACCGGGCTGATTGCTATGGAAAATCCAAATCTTTTTTCATAATATTTTATCGTTGATTCATGCAGCTGCGGATGTGTAATTCACATAGGGTCGCTGGTTATTCACAACAGACGCAGCTCTGAGTATGAT
>JBQTHS010000167.1:0-20729 GCA_052389635.1 Bacteroidota bacterium
GATTGAAATGGGCTTTACCTAAGGATTTAAAATGTCAATGAGCAATTTGGAAAATCTATTAGCAACTCTTAAAAAATAAAAAAGAATAACAATTTGCTTTATGATTTTACTGTTGACAAAGCAAAGAAAACAGTATTCATAACCAGGGAATTTGATGCTGACTTATCGCTAGTATGGGATGCCTTTACCAAACAAGAAATTCTTGACCAATGGTGGGCACCAAAGCCATTAATTTCAAAAACAAAATATATGGATTTTGGAGTTGGAGGCAGAAGATTTTATGCAATGGTAAGCCCAGATGGAGCGGAAATAGGTTGGCAAATATTTGATTATACTTCCATTACACCCAAATCAAATTTTAAATGCCTGAGTGTTTTTGCCGATAAGGACGAAACACCACATTTGCCAGGTGCAAATTGGGACTTGACTTTTAGTGAACAAAATGGAATTACTAAAGTTAGTATTTCAATTTACTTTGAATCACTTGAAGAATTGGAAAAAATGATAGAAATGGGCTTCAAAGAAGGGTTCACTGTGACATTAAACGAATTGACAAGCTTATTAAGAACTTTAAAGAAATAGAAAATGAATAAATTAATTTTTCTTGCAGCGATTGTTTTTTGTTTGACAATTTCTTGTTCAAATCCAAATCAGCCAAATAACTCTGATAACGCAATCAATCAAATCGAAATTGCAAATGACTCCAGTAAAAACATTAAAAATAAAAATATGATTACCCAAAAAATTACACCCTATTTGTGGGTAGAGAAAGATGCCAAAGCTGTAGCAGATTACTACTTATCCATTTTTAAAGACGGTAAGCTGAAAGATTTTCGCAAGTTCGATAGCGATGAAAGCGGAAACGATGCAGGCATAGAAACAGCAGTAATTGAAATAGCAGGAATGGAGTTTAGTATATTAGCAGCAGGCCCACTATTCAAATTTAATGAAGCAGTTTCTTTTGTTATCAATACAAAAGACCAGGCTGAAACGGATTATTATTGGGAAGCCCTTACTAAAAATGGTGGTGAGGAAGGCTCTTGTGGATGGTGTAAAGATAAATATGGATTATCATGGCAAGTTGTACCAACTGAATACTTTGAATTAATACATAGCGATGACCCAATAGTAAGGGAAAAAGCAATGAAGAATACATTAAAGCAGAAAAAATTGATACTTTCAGAACTTAAGTGAACTAAATAAAAAACAAATTAAAATTATGGCATCAATCAATCCCCACATTAATTTCAATGGGAATGCAGAAGAAGCATTCAACTTTTACAAATCAGTATTTGGCGGAGAGTTTGCAAAGGTTATTCGTTTCAAAGACCTCGCAAGCCCTGAATTTAAGGTTGTGGGAAAAGAAGAAAATAAAATTATGCATATTGCTTTGCCTATCGGTAAAAATAATATGTTGATGGCAAATGATGTTCCTGAAGCTATGGGAAGAACAAACGAAAATGAGAACAGAAGTAAAATCGTAATAAGTGCAGAAAGTAAAGAAGAGGCAGACAAATTATTTAATGGGCTTTCAGCAGGAGGACAAATAGAAGGTCCTATTGGTGATAGTCCATGGGGTTCCTATTTTGGTTGTTTCAGAGACAAATACGGAATTGAATGGATTGTGGAATTTGATCCAAATTATAATTGACAAAAGTAACTTAACAGCAACCCGTAATTTTATACTTATATGAACGTAAAAGAACAAATCAAAAAGTATATTACCAGCCAGCCCGAACGGAAACGTGGTGAGATGCTGGAGTTGCACCGCATCATTCTGCAAGTAATGCCATTATGTAAATTATGGTTCCTGGATGGCAAAGACGACAATGGTAAAACTGTTTCTAATCCTAATATAGGATATGGATCTTACACCATAAAATATGCTGATGGAACAACCAGAGAGTTTTATCAAATTGGTTTAAGTGCAAACAAAACCGGAATCTCTGTTTACATACTTGGCTTAGAAGATAAGGCATACCTAGCCAAAACGTATGGAAAAAACCTAGGCAAGGCAAGTGTGACCGGGTATTGCATCAGGTTCAAAACTATAAAAGATATAAACATTGATATACTTCGGGCGGCAATGCGATATGGAGTTGAGAATAAGAATGAAAAGGATGAGCTGGTGAAATAATTAAAAATAAAACATTATTCAACGGCCCTTTGGGTTCATACTTTAGAATGTTTGCAGACAAATTTGATGTCCAACGGATGGTGAACTTTGACTCAAAATAAAATATAATGAGAAAAATTATTGTTCTATCAATGATTACATTAGACGGGGTAATGCAGGCACCCGGTGGACCTAAAGAAGATGCATCAGGCGGTTTCAAATATGGTGGCTGGACAGCGCCTTATGGTGATGAAGCTTTTGGTAAAGCGGTGCAAAAAGAGCTGAAACAACCCGCAGATTATCTTTTGGGCAGAAAAACATTTGAGATTTGGGAAAGTTACTGGCCTGAACATGCAGACTTTTGGCCAGGCATCAATGATGGTAGAAAATATGTCCTGTCAAAAACCAGGAAAAAGTCCGGCTGGAAAAATTCAGTATTCATTAAAAGCATGGCAGATCTCAAAAAAATCAAAAGATCAAAAGGCCATGATATCCAGGTTTGGGGCAGAAGTGAGCTCATTCATTTACTAATGAAGAATGACCTGGCCAATGAACTCCGGCTCAAAATTTTTCCGTTGACTCTTGGCAAAGGAAAAAAATTGTTTGACAGTGATGCGATCCCCGCAGCATTTACATTAACAGAAAGTACAGTTACTTCGACCGGAGTGATTTTAACCAATTACAAGCGAGCCGGAAAAGTCAAAACAGGTACTATTGGAACTTAAGGCGAAAGTAGCACAGCCTGCCCCGCCAAAGCGGGGAACGCATAACATAAGGTGACCGATGCGCAACTGCCCTCCCGGTTTCTTTCATTGCCTTTTGGTATTGCTGCACTCCGCCCTAAGCCTCTCATTCCCAACCCCTGTTTCCTGTCAAAGTTCAGTCTGCTTAAAAGCCTCAAAACCTTAACTTTGCCCCGCCTCGGCTAATTCCGGCAGCTATCGGGATGGAGGGCAGCCGCTACCAATAAATCTGATAAATAGTAAGCAGTTATGGCAGATATTTTTGAGAGACTACTGAAACACTACGGCCCCATCGGCCAGCACCGGGAAAGGGCGCATGGTTATTTTGCCTTCCCCAAACTGGAGGGTGATATCAGCAGCCGTATGAAGTTCCGCGGCAAAGATGTCATTGTATGGAGCCTGAACAATTATCTCGGTCTGGCCAACCATCCTGAGGTACGCAGGGCAGATACCGAAGGGGCCAAAGAATATGGCCTCGCTTACCCCATGGGCGCCCGGATGATGAGCGGCAACAGCAACCTGCATGAACAGCTCGAAGAAGAACTGGCCGCTTTTGTGATGAAAGAAGATGCCGCACTGCTCAACTATGGTTACCAGGGCATGGTCAGTATTATTGATGTGCTTTGCAGCCGTCATGATGTGATTGTGTATGATGGCGAAAGCCATGCCTGCATCATTGATGGTTTACGGTTGCACCCCGGCCACCGCTATGTATTCAAGCATAATGATGTGGACGATTGCGAAAAGCAGTTGCAGCGGGCCACCGCCCTGATTGAAAAACAAAAAGCCGGCGGCATACTCGTCATCACCGAAGGGGTGTTTGGCATGGCCGGCGACCAGGGCAGGCTGAAAGAGATAGCTGCGATGAAAGACAAGTACCAGTTCCGCCTGTTAGTGGATGATGCACATGGTTTCGGCACACTGGGCAAAACAGGCGCCGGCGCCGGTGAAGAGCAAAACTGCCAGGATGCAATAGATCTCTACTTCTCCACCTTTGCCAAATCTATGGCTTCCATCGGGGCCTTTATCGCCGGTGAAAGAAAAATTGTTGATTATATCCGCTACAATATCCGTTCGCAGATTTTTGCCAAGAGTTTGCCGATGCCATTGGTGGTGGGCAACCTGAAAAGGCTGGAGCTGCTCCGAAACCATCCGGAATACAAAGACAAACTCTGGAGCAATGCGATGAAGCTGCAGAATGGTTTAAAAGAAAGAGGATTTGACATTGGCAAAACCGACTCCGTGGTTACACCGGTCTATATGAAAGGCGATGTGCCCGAAGCCACCGCCATGGTAATGGACCTGCGGGAGAACTACGGCATCTTTGCCTCCATTGTGGTGTATCCTGTTATCCCGAAAGGGCATATCATTTATCGCCTCATCCCGTCCGCCATCCATACCGATGAGGATATTGAACTGACGCTGAAAGCATTTTCGGAGACTAAGAAAAAATTAGATGCCGGAGAATACCAGATGGAAGCCATCCCGGATATGGCGGATGTATCCGGCAAGCGCTTTGATTATATGACAGAGAAGTTAAAAAACAAATAATAGCTCAACCATTAGCAGAGAAACCCTGTCTTGCCCCTGTAAGACAGGGTTTTTTATTTGATTACTATTTTGAACCACAATAGACAGATAGGACACAATAGAAAAACACATAGGCTATGTGAAGCTCTATGTTCTCTATGTACTATGTGGTTCAAACTGATACACTTCCAGCAAACCAGTTATGCTCTGTGAGACCAGGTTTTTTATTTGTACGGCAGGCCGTTTTGAGCTTATTGCCCTACATTTATACATTCTAAAAACTAAACGATATGCGTAAGCTTTTTTTGCTGTTCTTCCTGCTGCCACTGCTGGCAACGGCTCAAAAAAAATCCATCACATTAGAAGATATTTATAAGAACAGGACATTCCAGGGAGAGTCTGTTCGGGCCGATTTTGGGAAAGTGAGTACCGATCCCGAAATAGATGTTGAAAAACTGAAAGATGAGAACGGGAAATACTTCCCAAGAAACACTGATATTATTTTCAGCTCTTCCTATCCAAATACTGTGTTGCTTCGCAAAGAAGTTGAGCAGATCTACCGCCGATCCTCCAAATCATTTGTGTACCTGTACGATGCTGTTTCAAAAAAACTGACCAAACTGGCCGATGAGAAAGTGCTGCACCCCACTCTTTCGCCCGATGGCAGCAAGATCGCCTTTGTAAAAAGCAATAACCTGGTGCTCTACGATATTGCCACAAGCAGTTCCCGCAACATCACCACCGATGGCAAATGGAATTATATCATCAATGGCAACTGCGACTGGGTGTATGAAGAAGAATTTGAATTTACCCGTGCCTACGAGTGGAGCCCCAAAGGCAACTATATCGCTTTTTACCGCTTTGATGAAACGAATGTGAAGGAGTACAACATGACCATGTACGACAATACCCACAACAAAGACTACCGCTATAAATATCCCAAGGCGGGTGATGATAATTCCAAAGTGGACATATTGATTTATAATGTAGGCAGCAACCAGACAGCAATAGCACAATACGAGCAGGGCGACATTTATATTCCTCGCATCAAATGGACACAGGACGAAAATACCCTCATCGTTTACTGGATGAACCGCCACCAGAGCGACCTGAAACTGCTGGCCACCAACGCACAGACCGGCGCCAGCAACCTGCTGTACCAGGAAAAGAACAAATACTTTGTAGAGATCAACGATGACTGGTGGTGGCTGAAAGACGGAAAGAATTACCTCTTCACCAGCGAGATGAGCGGTTTCCGGCACCTGTACTTATACAGCCTGGATGGAAAAATGAAAACACAGCTCACCAAAGGCAACTATGAGGTAACGGATGTGAACGGGGTGGATGAAATCAACCAGCGGATTTATTTCACCATGGCTTACCCGAGCCCGATGGACAGAAACCTGTTTGTGACCGACTTCATGGGCAAGAAAACAACAGCACTCACCAATGGGGAGGGCTGGAACAGGGTCCAGTTCAACGACGATTTCACCCAATTCTTTTGCTTCCGTTCCGACATCAACACCCCGCAAATAGTAACGCACAATGAAATAGTGGTTGACAAAAAGAAAAACATCAGCGCCAGCCTGATAAAAGTTGTGAACGAGAGCGCCAAACAGAAAGGGAAAATTGATGAGTACGGTTATGGCAAGGCCGAATTCATTAAGGTGCCCAACAGCAAGGGCGATACGCTCAACGGCTGGATGTTGAAGCCCGCCGGCTTTGACCCCGCTAAAAAATACCCGGTGCTGTTTTGTAATTATGGGGGCCCCGGTTCACAGCAGGTGGGCAACCGCTTTGGCGCCATAAGTGCCTGGCACCAGTTGCTGGTGCAAAAAGGTTTTATTGTGGTAAGTGTTGACAATACCGGTACCGGTTTCCGGGGCGAGGAGTTTAAAAAGAAAACCTATCTGCAGCTCGGCAAGTTTGAAATAGAAGACCAGATAGATGCCGCCAAATGGATCAGCAAAATGTCCTTCGTGGATGGGAATAATATCGGCCACTGGGGCTGGAGTTATGGCGGATTTATGAGTGCCCTTGCCATCACCAAAGGCAATGAAGTGTTCAGTGCTGCTGTTTCGGTGGCGCCGGTTACTTCCTGGCGGTATTATGATAATATCTACACTGAACGATATATGCGTACCCCGCAGGAAAATGCCGGCGGCTACGACGATAATTCACCCATTAACTTTACCGACAGGATAAAAGGCAAATACCTCATCATCCACGGCACGGCGGATGACAATGTGCATTTTCAAAATGCAACACAGATGATCACGGCCCTGGTAAAAAGCAATATTGATTTTGAAAGCGCCTATTACCCCAACAAGAACCACGGCATCGGCGGCCAGGTGGACAATACCACTTTCCACCTGTGGAGCAAGATGACGAACTGGATTCTTGAAAATATGGGGAATGAGAATACTCAAACGCTAAAGCAACCCGCCAGGCAACCCAAGGGCTTCTGATCTTAGGGTTATTATACGTTTTAAGGACCCCTTTCACTATGAAGGGGTTTTCATTTGAGTGGAAATATAAATTCCCCTTTAGGGGCAGGGGTACAAAAAAGAACCCCCGGCGAAAAACCGGGGGGCCCTAATCAAAAACCATTAACCATTAAACCTTATCCTATGAAAATTCATGGCTAATATCGTTAATAAAAGGATAACACAAAACATTTTGTTGTCATTTTTAGCCCCCCGGAGCCAAAATATGTACGTTTGACACAAAATATTGACTGCACTCAATCCAAATGCTCTCAATTCTGTTTTCAATTCATTCCCTGGAAACTGTGCAACCGTTTGCACCGGAAACAACTAAATTGCCTTATGAATTTGTCTCAAAACAACAGCGGATCATGAAAAAAATTGCAGTCGCTATCACAGGGGCCAGCGGCTCTGTATATGCAGAGTTATTGCTGGAAAAATTACTGGCAGCAGGCAGCCAGTATGATGATTTGGCCGTAGTGATGACTGACAATGCAAAAGAAGTGTGGAAGACAGAACTGGCAAATGAGTCATGGAAAGAATTTCCCGTAAAGTTTTATGACACAAAGGATTTTTCTGCCCCATTCGCCTCCGGCTCGGGTAAATATGATATACTGATCATTATCCCCTGTTCGATGGGAACCCTTGGGAGAATTGCATCAGGGGTTTCCAATGACCTTATCACCCGTGCAGCCGATGTGATATTAAAAGAAAGAAGAAAGCTGATTTGTGTAGTAAGGGAAAACCCTTACAATCTTATTCATATCCGGAACATGGAGACCATTACTCTTGCCGGAGGTATCATTTGCCCGGCCACTCCCTCCTTTTACAGCCGCCCTTCTTCTGTTAAAGAAGTGGCCGCCACTGTGGTGGACAGGGTTCTTGATTTGGCCGGCATTGACATACAAACATTCCGCTGGGGGCAATGATCCTCTGCAAAATTTTCAATTATCATAAATGAAGAGACCGGCTGCGATACCGGTCTCTCTTACATTTACACACACCAAACCAACTAATCGGTAAACCGGCCACCGGCATTTATCCAGTCAATTATCTTTTGTCTTTCAGAAGGCGGCAGTAAGCCTGAGGGCGGCATCGGGGAAGGATTTCCATTCACGGCCCGCTGAAATATATTGTTTTTAAACATTACAATATTGCAGTCTATTTCCCAATTCATGCCTCCGTTTGGATTGCCTGCATTGTGACAGACCACACAATTATTTTGTATCAGTGTTTTCACTAATGAGAACAAAGGCCCCTGCGGCAGGTTAGGTACATTTACTACTGCAGAAGTGCTGCAGATATTCACATCTCTTACCACTAATGTATGATTGCCGTTAATCAGATTATTAAAAATACCTGAGGGCTGGAAGGCGCCTCCGTTCAGGCTGAACATATATGGCGCTGTGCCGCCGCTTGGGTTGGATGTAATGGAACCCGTGGGTGGAGATGCGCAAGGCGTATTTCCCACAACGGTTGGATTCGCATTAATATTTACTCCTGCACAAGGGTTAGGATCTATGAGAGTGAAATTGGCGCTGCCAGTACAGTTATTGGCATCTCTTGCAGTAATGGTATGGGTTCCTGCGGCAAGATTATTAAATGTGCCTGAAGGTTGAAAAGCTCCTGCGCCAATGCGGTAATTATAAGGTCCCGTTCCACCAGCGGCACTCGCCGCTATACTGCCATTACTGGCGCCCGGTGCTGTAGGATGGGTGATGGTGCCGGTTACCGTAATTGTAACACCAGTGCAGGGATCAATAAGGGTAAAGTTGGTGCTGCCGCTGCAGTTGTTGACATCTCTTGCTGTTATCGTATAGTTCCCGGCCGCAAGATTATTAAATGTGCCTGAAGACTGGAAGTTAATACCATCACGGCTGAAGGTATGAGGCCCGGTGCCGCCTGAAGCAGTAGCGGCTATACTGCCATTGGTACCCCCCCCTGTGCTTGGGTTGGTTGAAGTTCCGCCGACGGTAATGGTTACCCCTGCACAGGGATTAGCGGCAGTAAGTGTGAATGTGGATGAGCCGGTGCAGCCACTGCTGTTTCTGGCGGTAACATTGTATGTCCCTGCCGCCAGACCCGTAAAAGAACCCGATGCCTGAAAAGCTCCGCTGTTCAGGCTGAAAGTAAATCCGGAACCTCCGGTTGCAGATGCGGTGATACTTCCATCGCTGGCGCCGGGTGAACTGGGGTTGGCCGTGGTAGCAGTTACACTGACAGTTACGCCTGCGCAGGGATTAGGGGGAGGCGGTGGTGTGCTGCCCCCGCCTTTGCCGCAGGAACCCGCCATCAGCATGGCCGAACCAATAAAAAGAAGGAAGTAAAAAAAAGAAGTAAATTTTCTCATACAACAGTTTTTTAAATTATCGGGGTACAGCTTATGGCGGTTGCCCCCTTTATTTAAGACAAGAAAGAATTATTTTTTCTTCGGTGTCTGAAAAGGTTTGAACGAAAGCGTAAACAACACCCCGCCACTGTTCAGTTTTACTTTTCCATAGCCAACACCTTTCAGCGGCAGTTTGAAATAAGGCTCTGCGATAATGGAAACCCTTTTACTCAAATTGCGTTGGTAGCCTGCCCCCAGGTTCAGCACAGAAAAAAAATGTTTGTTTTCATTGTAATGGCTGTATTCTTTGTGAATAGTGGGGCCGGTGGGCATGTATTTGTAATAATAATCGTAAGTCTCTTTCTTCATCAGGTAGGTGGACAGGCCTGCAGTTGCAAAAAAACTTTGCTTGCTGTTGTTGCTGAAATTATAGCTGAGGTTCACCGGTATCTCATATACTTTACAATCTGCATCAATTTTTTGCATGTTGGGATAGTAAGTATAGAAATAAGAAGGGGCATGATATTCTTCCGGTGATGATGTATAAATCTTCCGGGCTGAGTAGAATCCTGTTCGCAGGGTGAATTTTTCTTTATAGGTGTATCCGATGCCAGCACCGACTAAAAATTTCATCCTGCCCAATTCGTCCCTGCCCGTAGAACTTACATCCGGCCCGGCAGACAGGGAGATGAAGAAGGAACTCTTTCTTTTTGTTACCTGCTTTTCCTTCCTGGTGAGCGGAGCCGAACCATCACTTTTGTCAGCCTGTTTTTCTTCTGATTTTTTATCAACCGGAGCTTGGGCAGCGGTCAGCCCGTCATTTTTTTTATCGCCGGCAGGTTTTGTATTGGCTGCTTTATCAGCAACGACAGGTGATGTTGTTGCTTTATCTCCCTGCGTTTGAACAATGACTGCGTTACCGTTTTTATTTTCATTTCCCGTTTTATCAGCACTCCGCTCCCGCATACTTACCACCGGTTCAACAGGCGGATTGTTATTGACTCTTTTACCAGCACCGGCCTTATCAGCAGGAATCGCAGTATTTACAGTTTTTGTGATACCCCCCTGTTTCTTTTTCTTTTGTGTATGACCGTTCGGATTGCCGGTACCGGTAACCGGGGGATATACAGGCAGTACCTGTCCTGTAATCCCGCTATTACTCTTATTTTCTGCGACAGGAGTTATTGCATCGTCATCATTGTTTTGTTTCGCCTCATCAGCAGGTCTGCCTGCTTCCTTCTGTGCTGTAATAACAGTATTATCTGCTTCTATATGTCCTGCAGGCTGAATTGCTGCTGCTGTTTCTTTATTTCTCTTCCCTGATTGCCGGCCGAAGAAATACCAGGTGCCACTGCCAAGCAGCAGGAACAACAGCAGGAAGAAAATGACCCTCCGCCTGTTATCTTTCTCTTCAGGCAGGTGCTTGTCCAGCAGTTTTTTCATCCCCTTCCATGCGTTTTCGTCATAGGTGGGGTGATGGTGATCTGCAGCATCCCGTATTTTCTTATCAAAATCTTCAGACAACATTTCTGGCAACTTGTATTTCGTTTTGTTTGAATAATATTTTTTGCAACTGTCTTCTTGCTTTCGAAAGGTTAGATTTGGAAGTACCCGTGGAAATACCGAGGTGCTCCGCAATCTCATCGTGGCTCCAGCCTTCTATGATAAAAAGATTGAAGACTGTCCTGTATCCCGGCGACAGAAGCTGAACCGACCTGATGATCTCTTCATATGTCAGCTTCTCCAGCGCATCCTCATTCACCGAGGGCAGCTGGTACACCACATTGTCTAATTGCGTCAGCACCTGGTGCTTGTGGTTCTTCCGGAAATGGTCAATAGAAGTGTAGATCATGATTTTTCTCAGCCATCCTTTAAATGAACTGATGACATCAGCATAAGCAGGGCGGTAATGATGTATCTCCCTGAAAATTTTTAAAAACCCGTCGTTCAATATTTCCACCGCATCATCCTGGTTACCGGCATAGCGGTCGCAAATGGCCATGGCATACCCGTAGAAAGAGCTGTAAATAACCTTCTGGCTCTCCCGGCTGTTTCGGCCACAGGCCTCCACATGATCGGTAAGTTCTTCCGCAGACAGCAAGTGTGTGTAATGTTTCATGACATATCGTTCTCAGGCATTTGAAGGTTGCCCGGCATTTTATCCTAAGTTACTTATTTATTCAGCAGCTTGCTGAACTTCTCCAGTTCAGCCCGTTCCATTGCGGTAAGTGTTTCATTATTATCATATTTCAACCGGAAAAACAAAACCCGTTTGTGATGCGGATACTTATCAAGGATTGCTTCAGTCATTTTTCCCACAGCTTCATCCTTTTGATAAAGCGGTGCCGCAATCTGCGGGGCAGGGGATTTTTCTTTGGTTGGTTTTTTTAAGATGATGGCCTCCAGTGTTGCCAGTTTAGCGGGGGCAATTGTTTTTACTTTTTGGGCTTTACAGTATAAACCCTGCAGTTGTTTCTTACTCAGCCCTCCCCTTTCCCGGTACTGCTGCAAAATACTTAGTGCAAATGTGGAATGAGGCTGAGCTTCCACAACTGCTTTCAGTATATCCAGCACTATGTCCACATCAGGGCGTATCCGGCGCATAAGTCTCCATGAAAATAAGAAACCTAAATTTGAGAAGAAAATCCATATGCCTTTAAGCTATATGATCTATGGCTCAGCAGGGCTGCTGGTAGTGGTCCTGGTTATCTGGCTTTTCAGCAAAAAGAAGCCAAAGTAAGCCCTGCTGCTCTGACTTCCCCTGATATTCCTGCACTACATCAAGCCGGTGACACCTTTTATCAAAGGAATTTTTACACTGCCCGGGACTGTGTTTCTTTTGTACCGGAATCATTTTCTCATTATTCACCCAAAATAAAAGTCATGAAAAAAATCATCACAAAGTCGCTGGCATTGTTGATAATATGTACCAGCTTATTCTCTTTTTCCGCCCTGCCCGGGGGAGAGGGCTTCGAAGTGTACCTGAACAACAAACTGATACTGCAGCGCTTTGGCAGCCAGTTAAACAGTACCCAAACCATTCAGCTGAATGAAGGTTCACCCAGTGATGAACTCACTATCAAATATCATCATTGTGGCCGGGTGGGTAAAAACCGGGTCATCACGGTAAAAGACGGGCAAAACAAAGTGCTGAAAGAGTTCCGCTTTGCTGATGTTTCCGCACCTGTTGCCGGGATGAGCTGCCGGGTAAAAGATATTGTAAGCCTGAAAAAAGGGAACAACAGCACCCTGAAGCTTTACTACGCTTCAACAGACTTGCCGGGAGGACGACTGATCGCCTCCATTACTACAGGGAAAACCGTTACTGCATCTGTGATGCCATGAAAAAAATAAAAGCCAGTCCTTTTCGGACTGGCTTTTATTAAAATCGGGATCATTATTATGACAAATTGACCAGGAATATCCCTACACATGCCCCTCCGCCAGCATGGCATCTGCTACACGGACAAATCCGGCGATATTGGCTCCTTTTAAATAATCAACGGTACCATCTCCATTCTTTCCAAACTGAATGCATTGATCATGTATTTTTTGCATGATTACCTTCAGCCGGCTCTCTACTTCCTCCCTTGTCCAGTATAGGCGGGCAGAGTTTTGCGACATCTCCAGTCCCGAAACAGCCACTCCTCCGGCATTAGTGGCTTTTCCCGGAGCATACAGAACTCCATTTTTTTGTAATACTGAGATGGCTCCGGGTGTTGTTGGCATATTGGCTCCTTCCGCTACCAATTTGCAGCCGTTGGACACCAGCACCAGGGCATCCTCTTCATTCAGTTCATTCTGCACAGCGCAGGGTAAGGCAACATCACATGGTATTTTCCATGGTCTTTCCCCTTCAAAATACAGACATCCGAATTCTTCAGCATATTCAGCAATACGACCACGCCGCTTATTTTTTAATTCCATCAGGTAAGCCAGCTTACCGGCATCAATCCCATTTGGATCATAAATAAAACCACTGCTGTCGGAAGCGGTAACGGGAATACCACCGTGTTCAAGTGTTTTTTCAATAGCATATTGCGCTACGTTGCCACTGCCGGATATCAGCACTTTTTTGTTATTAATCGAATCTCCTTTCATCTTTAGCATTTCATCTACAAAAAATAACAACCCATAACCAGTAGCTTCGGGACGAATGAGGCTGCCACCATAAGCAAAGCCCTTACCGGTTAGGACCCCGTTAAATTGATTGGAAAGCCTTTTGTACTGTCCAAACAGGAAACCGATTTCACGGGAACCAACACCAATATCGCCGGCAGGAATATCGGTGTCTTTGCCGATATGCCGGAAGAGTTCAGTCATAAAACTCTGGCAGAAATGCATCACTTCATTTTCCGATTTTCCTTTGGGATCAAAGTCGGAGCCGCCCTTTCCCCCACCCATGGGTAAGTTGGTAAGGGAGTTTTTGAACACTTGCTCAAATGCAAGGAATTTTAAAACACTTAAAGTAACATCAGGGTGAAAGCGAAGTCCTCCTTTGTAGGGACCAATGGCATTGTTCATCTGCACCCTGAAACCGCGGTTCACACAGTAATTACCATTATCATCTGTCCAGGGTACCCGGAAGATGATGATCCGTTCGGCCTCGATCATACGTTCCAGTATATTGGCTTTTTTGTACTCAGGATGCTCTTCTATAAAAGGAATGACAGACAGTGCTACTTCATAAACAGCCTGGTGAAATTCATAGTGGGCGGGGTTTCGTTTTTCCACTATCTGCATAAATTTTTCAATAGCAGATTGTTTTGTTACGATCATACGGCAAAAAATTAATCGTTAAACAATAGTTTACAGGACAGCGTTACCATGTCCCGAAAATTAAATATACCAATGTATAAAAAAAATACGAACAATTGTTAGGAGAAATGATAAAACCCTGTTTTTTAACCGGGAACAAAGAAAAAAGCCCCTATAACAGGGCTTTACTATGGTCAGACATATTTTGGCAAGTTCGGTAATACCTTGGCAGCATAAACCCGCAAATTATTTGCCGAACTGTTTTCTGATTACATTGAGTGCCCCACCTGCTTTGAACCACTCGATCTGTTGTTGATTGTAAGTATGGTTCACCACTACATCATCTTTGCTGCCATCTTTATGGTTCAACACGACTGCCAGGGACTTCCCCGCTGCAAATGATGTAAGCCCGGTGATATCAATGCTGTCATCTTCCAGGATCTTGTCGTAGTCCTCTTTATTGGCAAAGGTTAGCGCCAGCATCCCCTGGTTCTTCAGGTTGGTCTCATGTATCCGGGCAAAACTTCTTACCAGGATGGCCCTTACACCCAGGTGCCTGGGTTCCATGGCTGCATGCTCTCTTGATGAGCCTTCGCCATAATTTTCATCACCCACTACAATGGTTCCGATGCCGGCGACTTTGTATGCTCTTTGTGTGGCTGGCACGGTGTCATATTCACCGGTGAGCTGATTTTTTACGTTGTCCGTTTTATCATTATAAAAATTTATAGCACCGATAAGCATATTGTTTGATATATTATCGAGATGCCCGCGGAACTTGAGCCAGGGCCCGGCCATGCTAATATGATCGGTTGTGCATTTTCCTTTTGCTTTTATTAATAGTTTTAATCCTTTCAGATCTTTTCCTTCCCACGAAGCAAAGGGTTCCAGCAGTTGCAAACGTTTTGAATCAGGCGCCACTTTTACCTGCACACTGCTTCCGTCTTTCGCCGGCGCCTGGTATCCCGCATCTTCCACAGCAAACCCCTTGGGTGGAAGTTCAAAACCGGTCGGCTCTTTGAGCATCACTTCTTCACCCTTTGCATTCTTCAATTTATCTTTTAGCGGATTGAATGAAAGCGTTCCGGCCATGGCCAATGCGGTGACCAATTCCGGCGAACCAACAAATGCATGTGTGCTGGAAAGTCCGTCATTTCTTTTGGCAAAATTCCTGTTGTAAGAAGTAACGATGGTGTTCTTGCGGTTGGGATCATCAATATGCCTTGCCCATTGCCCGATGCAGGGGCCGCAGGCATTAGCCAGCACCACACCTCCCGCATCTTCAAATTCTTTGATGAAGCCATCTCTTTCTATGGTGTACCGTACCTGCTCACTGCCGGGTGTGATGGTAAATTCAGAAACAGTTTTTAGTCCCTTGCTCACGGCATCTTTTACAATGGAGGCGCTGCGGCTGATGTCTTCATAAGAAGAATTGGTGCAGGAACCGATCAATGCAACTTCTATCCTGGAAGGCCAGCCGTTTTTCTCTGCTGTTTCTTTTAATTTGGAAATTGGCGTTGCAAGATCAGGAGTAAATGGGCCATTGAGATAAGGTTCCAGTGTATTTAGGTCTAACTCCAGTAGCTGATCATAATAATTTGCCGGGCTGGTATATACATCCGGATCGGGACGAAGATGTTCACGGATACCATCTGCCATTTTCGCCACGGCTGCACGACCCGTTGCTCCCAGGTAAGCACTCATCTTGTCATCATAAGCAAACAAAGAACAGGTAGCCCCTATTTCGGCGCCCATGTTACAAATGGTTCCCTTACCGGTTGCACTTAAGTTATCTGCTCCCTCGCCAAAATATTCAATGATAGCGCCTGTACCTCCTTTTACTGTTAATTGTCCTGCCACCCAAAGAATAACATCTTTGGCCGAGGTCCAGCCATTTATCTTTCCTGTAAGTTTTACACCAATTACTTTCGGCATTTTCAATTCCCATGGAAGACCCGCCATCACATCCACAGCATCGGCGCCGCCGACACCGATGGCCACCATTCCCAAACCACCCGCATTCGGGGTATGGGAATCTGTACCGATCATCATCCCTCCAGGAAATGCATAGTTCTCCAATACCACCTGGTGAATAATACCTGCGCCGGCTTTCCAGAAACCGATTCCATATTTATCAGAAATGCTTCCCAGGAAATCATACACCTCCCGGTTGGTCTCGATTGCCAGCTGCAGGTCTTTTTTTGCACCTACTTTTGCCTGTATCAGGTGGTCGCAATGAACGGTTGAAGGAACGGCCACTTTATCCCTGCCACAGGTCATGAACTGAAGCAGGGCCATTTGGGCGGTGGCATCCTGCATGGCAACACGGTCAGGTGCAAAGTCCACGTAGTCTTTGCCCCTTGTATAAGCTGCTGAGGACAAAGCCCCATGCAGGTGGGCATACAATATTTTCTCCGTCAGCGTCAGCGGCTTGCCGAGCAGTTGGCGGGCAGCCGTCACTTTGACGGGCATTTCAGCGTAAACCTTTTTAATTAATTCTAAATCAAATACCATGGAAAGGCTGTTTACAAGTGGACAAAATCTGCGACGAAATTACGGAAAACGGAACTGTGAATAAAGCTTGTTGCTCTTTTTCAGGCAATTCTCATAATTTAGCTTATGAACAAATTCAAAAGCTTTGTGGAGTGGAATGCCTTTGGTGTTTGTTCAGCCATTGGCCGCCGGATGGGTATCGCTACCAGCAAAATCCGGCAGTACTTCATGTACACTTCCATACTTACCATGGGTTCTCCTATTATTATCTAAATGGTGCTGGATTTATGGAGAAATATGCGGAAGTATATATAGGAGGCGAAAAGGAAACACTGGTATTATTTGTAATCATCCTTTCCGCTTTTGTTTTCTGTGGCTCATAGGCAGTTGAAAAAATGCGGATAACACTGTTATATAATAGTTCGCCGCTTTGTTTTATCTGTTTTCCTGAAGCATAAGTACATTCCTAATAGTAAATATCAAAGTACGCTTCATTATTATCTGGCTTATGATCATAGAAACATTTATACTCCCTGTTATCTGTCAGCAGTGTTGACCGTTTATATTCGGAAGACTTGACGGCAATATGGCCCGGCAGGATTAATACTTTTCAGGGATGGCCAGTTCCGATGGCCGGATGTTTTTACCCTTTGCGCCGGTTTGCCCCGAATAAGATTTCCATAAATCATTACTCATAACAGAAGGTGCGGAAATATTTCCGTTTCGCACCGTTACCTGCAAACCATCGGTAAGTACTTTTTTTATACCCCCTGCAGTTAATGTAAGTTTTCCTCCTTTTACTAAAACCTTATCTGACTTAGCAACCGAATCATGATAAACAATAAACTCTGTTCCTTCCGGTTCAATGATGATGGTGGGTGTTTGAAACCTCGGTAGCTTCTTTATAACTACGCTGTTACTTTTATGAAAATACCGCAACACACCTTTAAGTAAACCAAAAACAGTATTGAAAAAACCCGGCTGTCCTTCAGTGGATACTGCAAAAATTGTATTGCCCCCAAGTTCCACATATTCTTCCTCGCCTTCGCTGTTTATAATCACAATAGTTGCTCTTGCATCTGAACGTGTCGCCACTTTTTGACCAGCTAAAATAAGCGATTCTGTACCGGTAACATGATGCACCCATTTTTTTGTTGCAGGGTCATAAATTTCCACCCAGCCATCCGTTCTTATCAGCTTGGCTTTTGCTGCTTTGCTTCTATTATTATTTCTTTCTATCTCATCCTGCACTACACCGGGGCAGGGTAAAGCTATCGGCTCCGTTTCTTTTAAGAGCTTCAATGCAATTTCAGCAAGTTCTTTTCGGTGCTCCTCATTGCCCCAACCGGTAATGGATGCCCTGACCTGTTTGGTGGCGCTGCTGAATGTAGCCGGTGAGGCGAAAGGATAACAGGTCATCTCGAGTATGGCTCTGCCGCTCAATTGCGGCGTTTCTTCCACCCAGGTTAGCTGAACACCTGATTTCATCCAGGTAGGATGCGCTTCATAATGACAAGCCATTGAGCCAATCTTTACCCCGTCTTTTTCGGTGTAAGTAATTTTTCCACTTGGCTTTTCATCTGTATATACGAGCTTATAATGCTCACCAAATCCGGACGGGCAGGTTTGGGCAACTACAGAAAAAGCTTCTATTAAAAAGACCGGCAGAATAAACAGGTGAATAAAATATTTTTTATACTTGTTCATATGAATAATGTTTGAAATGAGAAATCATTTCACAAACTGCACCTGCACATTTTCTGTGGTGAAGGTTTTCCATCTTAAGCCTTTTTTTATCCATGTGACATGAACCGACCTGACAGCAGATTGATCCGGGAGGCTTGCGGCAGGCAATCGGACAAAGCGGCCATATAATAACTCGTCATCCTGCACCGGCTGCACTCCTTTTCCATCATCCATTTTTAAATAATAAAGGTCAACGGGTGTACCAGGATCGTTTATGTGTGACTTGTAAACACAATTGTAAATTTTGCCTTTAAATAAAATTTTTAATTCTTCTCCGGATGCTTTTTCATTTCTGAATTCCGACTGAATGATGTTTTTATAGTTTGAAATTGACTTCCCTGTTTTAAGCTGGTTCCATAAATTCTGATTCAGTGGATAGGTTTCTGAAATTTTACCATTGCTTGTGTATATCTGCTGACCGGCCTTTACTTCTTTTTTAATAGTACCAATTTGGGCATCCACAATTCCGTCTTTTACCAGCAATAAATCAATTTTTGAAGCCGGGTCATGACAAAGGAAAACCTCTGTCCCTCTGAACCCGGTAACAAATGTGGGTGTTGTCATATTAAAGGGTTCTTCATCGTCATAGTTAAAATCAGGAACATCACCGGTAAAAAAATAAATAACCCCTTCCAGCAACTTCATGTAAACTGGCTTGGGCACTTTCTTCCCGTCTTTCCAGTACCAATCTGTGGGTGGTTTTTTTCCCTGACCTGGCATATCAGGAATTTCAACTAATGTATTTTCAGAAATCAAAACATTATCCGGCACGCCGGATGGAGTAAATATTTGAAGTGTGCAGGTTGCATTTCCGCTTGTTTTGACCCTGTCACCGCCTCGCACCGGTCTTTCAGTATCTACTTGTTTCCATTTATTGAATCCTGCTATATAAATCTCAATGTGCCCCTGTGGGTTTAATATCCTGCCTCTTTCTTTTGAACCAGACACTACAGGCGGGTTATTATTGTTATTGTTGTTACCGGGCGGATTGGACGGAGTGCCCGGGCAGGAAATGGCATAAGGTTCTACCAGCCGCAACAGTTTTTCAGCTTCGGCAAATAAAGCCTGTCTGTGGCTGGCAACTCCTACATCCGATATTTGCAGGTAAGCAACTTTCTGTTTGCTGGGTCTGATGTCATTATTCCGCGGGCCGGTTTTACAGTAACCAAAAACATAATCAGGTTTTATCATTTTGGTCATCCAGTAAATATGAAACTCCAGCCGTTTCAACCCATCGGCATCCATATTGTAAGAACAATAGAAAAACCTGTATTCAATGGCTGCTGTCTTTTCTGTTATAATTTTATTGACTGAGGAAGTGTAGGTATCCAGCTTATAGCCGGTAAAAGTAGCGGGGCAGTTGCAGTTTTGTGCCTGTGCTGAACAAACATTTAGAAAAAAAGCAGTTGTTGCGGATAGGAAACATTTTTCGATATTCATAACGTGAGTTTTGCGTTAGAAAATGACAACACGTATGAGGCCGCGGATACCAGTTATAGATAGGGAGAAAAACTGAATGCTAAGATAATATAATTTACTGTTACCGATTCATGCTGATACATCGCTATATTAACGGGGTCTCCGAATTTGTAAGAAGATCAATAAACTGCGAGAATGCAATGAAAGCATTCGGGATGGTGTAGTACCATCGTCCCGCCTAAGGCGGGATTAACTTCTCTGTTCGGTGCAGTAAGAAATGATGATGATAAAAACTATGTGAATAAAGTTTCAAAACAAAAAAGTCTCTAGACACAAGTCGAAAGGCTTTTAATAAATATGGCAGCCTGGCGAAGCGAAATTCCGATCCAGGCGTGCGGATACCGAAATGACTGTAAATAAAAAAGCCCCGTAGAAAACTACGAGGCTCAAAGAATATGGCAGCTACCTACTCTCCCGCATTGTGGTGCAGTACCATCGGCCATGAGGGGCTTAACTTCTCTGTTCGGTATGGGAAGAGGTGAACACCCTCGGCAAAACCACCATAAGAAATTCAGAATACTGAACAAGGAATGCAGAATGAGGAAGTACTACGACGTTCATCTGTTCTGTTGATCATCCGTTCGGTATTCAATGATGTCATATTGGAAAATGTTAGAGAGTATCCACCTTCTTTTCACCCGTAAAGGTTATAAAGGAAGAAAAAAAATTAAAGCGTACGGGCAATTAGTACTACTCGGCTTTAGTGTTACCACTTTTACACCTGTAGCCTATCAACGTCATAGTCTTTGACGGCCCTTAAAAGTAAACTCATCTTGAGGAAGGTTTCACGCTTAGATGCTTTCAGCGTTTATCCTGTCCGTACATAGCTACTCAGCATTGCACCTGGCGGCACAACTGATACACCAGCGGTACGTACGACCCGGTCCTCTCGTACTAAGGTCATGTCCTCGCAATTTACTTGCGCCCACCACAGATAGGGACCGAACTGTCTTGCGACGTTCTGAACCCAGTTCACGTGCCACTTTAATCGGCGAACAGCCGAACCCTTGGGACCTTCTCCAGCCCCAGGATGTGACGAACCGACATCG
>JBQTHS010000168.1:0-2757 GCA_052389635.1 Bacteroidota bacterium
CATGCATTGAACCTCGGCGTTACTACACTGGAAATGGATGTGGTGATAACAAAAGACAAGAAAGTGATTTTATCGCATGAACCCTGGTTTGGACAGGAGATTACCACCAGGCCCGACGGAACTTATATGGGGGAGCGGGAAGAGCGGAAATACAATATCTACTGGATGACCTATGAACAGACAAAGGATTTTGATGTAGGCATGAAACCCCATCCCCGTTTTCCCAAACAGCAAAAAATAAAAGTAACCAAACCCCTGCTGGCCGATGTGATTGACAGTGTGAACAAGGAGATGATGACGAGAAGAAGGCCGCCGCTGCGGTATAATATCGAAATAAAATCCAACCCGCAGGGTGACGCGGTGTTTCATCCGAAACCGGAAGAGTTTGTGGACCTGGTGATGGCTGTTGTAAAGGAAAAGGGAATTGAAGATTATTGCATCATCCAGTCTTTCGATTTCCGCCCGCTGCAATACCTGCATCAGAAATACCCGCATATCCCGGTTGCTATGCTTATTGAGGGCAATGACAAACGTACACCGGAGGATCAGGTAAAAGAATTAGGATTCACCCCTGCCGTTTACAGCCCTGCATACCAGTTGGTAAATGAAAAGCTGCTGGACAAATGTCATAAACAGAACATGAAACTAATTCCCTGGACGGTGAATGAGAAATCTAAAATTGATGAACTGAAAAAAATGGGAGTGGATGGTATCATAACCGATTATCCTGACTTATTTGATTAACCAAAGTCGGGCAAGTTCTTTTCGCTAAGCCCCAGCCAGTCCAGCGCATTTCTGTATAGCAGTTTTCTCGTTGTTTTTTTGCCTAAATCCATTTTCTCGATCAGTCTTCCGGGCTTATGCTCGCCCAGGGGAAAAGGATAATCGCTGCCGAGACAGATCGTATCCTCACCCATCACATCCAATAAATAGCCGAAGGCTTTCCTGTCATGCACCAGGCTGTCCACCCAGAACCTGCCGATATAATCTTTGGGATTGATAGGATTGTCAACCGCTACCAGATCAGGGCGGACCTTAAAACCATGTTCGATGCGGCCGATTATCAGCGGAAAAGAGCCACCGCCATGTGCAAAGGCCACTCTCAGTTTTGGAAATTTTTCAAATACCCCGCCAAATATCATGGAGCAGATAGCCCTTGATGTTTCAGCAGGCATGCCCACCAGCCAGGGCAGCCAGTATTTTTCCATCTGTGTTTCACCCATCATTTCCCAGGGATGAATAAATAATGCACATCCGAGTTTTTCCGCTGCTTCATAAAAAGGAAAAAAAGATTCGTCAAAGAGGTTCTTGCCATTAATATTAGAGCCAATCTCCAGCCCGGGCATTTTCAGTTCTTTTACGCAGCGTTCCATTTCCTTCATGGCCAGGTCTGCATCCTGCATCGGTACTGTGCCCAGCCCTATAAAGTGATTCGGTTCTTTCGATACCGTTTCAGCGATATGGTCATTGAAGAACCGGGAAGTTTCCAGCCCGTCGGCAGGCTTTGCCCAGTAATTAAAAAGAACAGGGATGGTAGAAAGTACCTGTATGCCCACCTCCGTTTGCTCCATTTCCTTCAGGCGCTGTCCTGCATCATAACTGTTTTTCTCCACCACCCGGAAAACTTTGTCGCCTTTCACCATGCAGGCATCACATTCCCGGTGTTGCAGGTGAATGAACTCACCGTAGCCAAACTTCTGTACCCAGTTTGGCATGTTAGCCGGCATGATGTGCGTATGGATGTCTATCTTCATACCCCAACCCCTAAAGGGGCTTTTAGAGTTTTAAAGTATTTAGAGTCTTCAACATTCGGAAATTTTCAATTTCTCCCCTTTAGGGGCTAAGGAAAATTTCATTAATCAGGGTTTTACCGGGGGTTTCACGGGAGGCTCCATTACAGCGCCGCATTTATCACAAGTCCTGTGCATCATATCTTCCCAAAAGCGGTTCATCACCGGCGGCAGTTGTTTTACAATATCATCCACATGCAGCGCTTCTTCGTAGAGCTTATTGCCGCATTTTTCACAGAACCACATAAAGCCATCGTCTTCTGATTCTCGTTTCTTTTCAATCACTAAACCAACGGTGCCGGGCCCCCGCTGCGGTGAATGGGGCGTTTTCGGCGGCAGCAAAAACATTTCCCCTTCTTTGATGGGAATGTCTTTGAACTCGCCGTTGTCAATTATTTTCACAACGATATCGCCTTCCACCTGGTAATAGAGTTCTTCGGTTTCATTAAAGTGATAATCCTTCCGGGCATTAGGCCCGCCTACGACCATCACAATAAAATTCTCTGCATCTTTATAAACACATTGATTGCCTACCGGCGGTTTCAGCAGGTTGCGGTTTTCGTCAATCCATTTTTTCAGGTTGAAAGGGGCAATGACTGGCATATAGCAAGATTTATTGAAGTAATGAAGTCGAAAAATTACAACTATTTTCTTTAGGTTTGACACTATGAATCTTTCTCTCGAAGGAAAATATGCGATCATCTGCGGCAGTACCCAGGGTATCGGTTTGGCTATTGCTGAAGAACTGGCTTTACTGGGCGCCAATTGCACTTTAATAGCCCGGAATGAGGAGGCATTAAAGGCTGCTGTTCATAACCTCGATATTGCACTGCGGCAACAGCACAGTTACCTTGTTGCAGATTTCAGCAAACCGGATGAAGTGAAAAAAGTTATTGAGAAGCATGTTAGCACGCACCCGGTCCATATTTTGGTCAATAATTCCGGTGGCCCTGCTGCCGGGCCCGTC
>JBQTHS010000169.1:0-8210 GCA_052389635.1 Bacteroidota bacterium
TTGTTTTCCTTTGAAATCCAGCTCCTGCTTCAGTCCGCTGATCTTGCTCTGCTGTTTGGTCACATTCAGGTTGAATTCATTGTACTGCCTGCTGGCCTCGTTGTAAGCCGCATCTGTTACCCTGAAAGCTTCTTCGGCGCCGGCCAATTTAGCAGCAGCCACCAGTAATTGTTCATTGAAACCGGTCAACTGGTTTCTTACACCCTCCACCGAACCCTGTGTCTGCTGAATTTGCAATGTCAGCTCTTCCAGCCGGCGCTGACTATTGGTCTGCATGGAATGAAGGTTTTCCAACTTGTTGTGCAGGGCAAACACTTCATTGGTCAGTTGCTGAATTTCTTTTTCTGTATCCCGGACAGCCGTTTCACGCAGTTCTTCATTAAAAGCAATCACTTCGTTGTGCCGGGTCTGTATCTCCGCCCGGAGCAGTTCTACCACGGCCAACTGTGCGGTTATTTCCTCCAGTAATTTTTCCAGGTTCTTCACCCGGCCAATCTTCTTTCCTTCAATCATCCCCACACTGCCACCGGTCAATGAATATTTTCCTTTTACATACTTGCCATTCTTTTCTATCACCACAAAGCCATTGCTGCTTTGCAGGGCATCTTCACTGTCTGCAATAAAGACATTTCCCAATAAAAGCTCGGCCAGCTTCCGGTATTTCTCTTCCACATCTACCACACTCAATGCAGGAATGCCGCCTTCCAATTTATGATAAGGTTCCTGCTCCCGGCTCCCGACTCCTGACTCCTGACTGATTTTATCCAGCAAAAAGAAATTGGCCTTTCCTTTTTTATACTCATCGAGCAGGTGTACGGCCTGTAAACCTTCCTGCAGGTTATTCACCACATAATAACCCAGATAAGGCTCCAGCACATTCTCCAGCGCCGTGCGGTATTCCTCCTTTACATACATCACATCCGAGAGTATCGGAGATGTATGGTTCCACTGCTGGTTGTTGTGGAGGAACTTCACACTGTCCGGATAACCCTCCATGGAATCAATCATGCTCTTCAGCAGGTCATGCTCATTCTTCTTTGCATCCAGTTTGCGGTTCTCTTCTGCCAGGTTATTGCGAAGGCCTTCCAGCACGGATTGTGTCAGCAGTATCTGCTCTTTGGTATTTTCCTGGTGCTGCTGCAGTTGTTCGAGGTCCACTTTCTTTATCGCCAGTTCTTTTTCTTTCAGTATCCGGTCCTGGTCCAGGTGCTGGCGCTGCTGTTCCCTCAGCCTTCTCTCCTCTTCTGTCTGGGCAAAAACCCTTTGTAAATTCTGAACGGATGTATCGGCCACTGCCACTTTTTTCTCTGCATCAAACTGGCTGCGCTGTACCTGCTGCTGTTCGTTGCGGAGGTTGTCCACTATGCGGCGTTTTTCATCCAGCACATTGCGTTTGGCATCCACTTCATGGCGCAGCCCTTCCAGTTGCAGTTGCAGCTGCTCCAGCGCTTTGGTTTCTTCTTCCACCTGCACCCGGGTAAAGGCGATGCTTTCCTCAATTCCTTTTTGCTGGCCTCCGGCTTTCTGCAAAAAATCTTTCAGGTTGGTTTCCTTTTCATTCAAGTGTTCCAGCCGTTGGGCCGAGAGGTTCTTCTCATTCTCCTTGCTGCGCACCGTTTGCAGCATATCGTTAAAAGCATGCTGCAGGGCCTGCAGCGCTTTTTCTTTTTCTATAAAGGCCAGCTTCTCCTGCTCCAGCGCCGCTTCATCGCCCGCCACTTCGGCTTCTAATTTTATCCGTTTGTCCGTTTCAATCTCCTGCTGCTGGTTCAGTTCCCGGTAAGTAAGGTTGAAACCCGCCAGCGATTCTTTGGCCAGTTCGATGCTCAGCTCCCGGTATTCTTTTTTTATCTCGTGGTATTTCTCTGCTTTCTTAGCCTGGCTCTCCAATGCTTTCAACTGGTTGTTGATTTCAAACAGCAGGTCTTCGATACGGGCCAGGTCCTGTTCCGTGGCATCTAATTTCAGTTTGGCTTCTTTCTTTCTTGTTTTGTAAATGGAAATACCGGCGGCCTGCTCCATCATGCGGCGGCGGGCGCCCTCTTTGTCCTTGATCAGATCATCCACCATGGCCAGTTCAATGATGGCATAGCTGTCGGTGCTGATACCGGTATCAATAAAGAGGTTCTGGATATCCTTAAGCCGGCAGCTCACATCATTCAGGCGGTATTCGCTTTCGCCGCTTTTATAGAATTTGCGGGTAATGGTGACCTCGCTGAACTCGGTGGGCAGCAGGTTTTTGGTGTTCTCAAATGTCAAGCTTACTTCGGCGAGACCGGAGGCGCTGCGGGTTTTGGAGCCGTTGAAAACCAAACTGTCCAAGTTCTCACTGCGGAGGTGGCTGATCTTTTGTTCACCGATCACCCAGCGGATGCTGTCAACGATATTGCTCTTGCCGCAGCCATTTGGGCCGATGATGCCGGTAACGCCTTCGTCGAAGCTTACAACCGTTTTATCAGCAAAACTTTTGAATCCCTTGATTTCGAGGCTCTTTAATCTCACAGTAGGCTATTTTATTAGGGGCGAATTTACGGGAATAAAGGGCTTAACAATACTGGCAATCAGGGTTTTCCACAAATTTTAGGAGAATGTGGAGAAGATGATTTTGCTTTCTTCCCTGACTAAACCCGGAATCTTTATCTTGTACACTAAAGCATAGCTGCAATGAAAAAAATGGATACCTGAAGCCCTGTTTTGTAATTTTAATCAATGGAACTAACTGATAAAATATGGGAAGAACTTCAGACGGATATAAAATTCCATATAATGCTTCTATCCCATTAATAGAACTGAAAGGTACAGTGATGACCGGGCCTAAAGCAAGGATACTGAACATAGTGGAGAGCAAGGAATATTAAACCACCGTCTTGTGGTTTTAATACCGTACCTTCACCCCGTGATTATAAGTTCTTCCAACATTCAGTACAGATAAGTATCAATTCTTACTCTTCGTTTCAGTAACAGTTATCCTCCTCTTTGCTTTTTGCTGCCAGTCCTTTTATCACAACCCGTTCCGCAACGGGCGGGAGGTATTTTAATTGTTTTAATTTAAATTATTGTTTTATGAACATGTATGTTTCGAATTTAAGCTTTCACACATCTGATGAAGATTTAAAAAAATTGTTTGGCCAGTATGGCGCCGTTTCTTCCGCTAAAGTGATCAATGACCGGGAAACCGGCCGCAGCCGCGGTTTTGGATTTGTAGAAATGGATTCAACTGATGAAGCCAATGCAGCTATCAAAGGCCTGAATGGAAAAGACATTGATGGCAGGGCCCTTTCTGTTTCCGTAGCAAGAGAAAAAGCACCCCGTTCCGATAATAAAAGGTGGTAATATCTGACTGCTGTTATTTTACAAGGAGCCTGCAAAGGCTCTTTTTTTTACCCGCCTTCGCCAGGGCTCCGGCGGGTTGTAAGCCGTAGCCCGGGGAATAAATAACCAGGGAGTGCCGTGAGGTTCCGGCGCTTATTCAGTTGCCGGTTCGGTCAACGTTTCTTCTGCTACCGGGGTAAGGTTCTTTATGACGAGCTGAAAATCGGCGCTGAGGCTGATGGCATAATGCTGCTGCCGCAACAATGCCATACTCGCATCATCCTGGGAAAACACATCCATCAGGCTGCTGACCTGGGCGGCGGGGTTCAGCCTGCTCAGTCGGCCATTCACCACTTCAACAGCAAAAGAGCAGACAGGTTTGCGTATCCGGCTGGTCCTTTCAAAATCGGTCCTGTTCAGGGTCATAGTTTGTTCTGCAACCGCTGATTTTTTCAATAATAATCTGATAACAGGCAGGTATTTTTTCCAGGTGTGTGTGTACATAGATTAATTAAGGTGAAAGGGGCCAGTATCAGCGAAGGTGCACTTTTATTTCCACAACAGCCTGATTATTTCAGTATTCATGGTCACGGCGCTGTTACAGAGGGAAAATAATATGACCTGCTCCTGAAAATAAAGATTACATTACAGAGTAGAGGATGGCGGTTAATAATCTATCATGCAAAAGGGCGGTATCATACATTTTGTGGGCTTTATTACCGGTATTGAACCGGAAGATTTCGTAACACAATGGGAACAGTATGCCCGTCATTTCAAGACCCGTTCAGGCGGCATGTTTTTACAACAGCAACAGGAATCGAAAACGAAATTCAGGTTTAAGTACCTATCCCGGCATGAATACCGGGAAGGCGATATCCTTTTTTCTTTCATGAAGGAAAGGAGTTCTGAACATTTCCCCGAACAGCAGGTGAAAGTGGTACAGGCAGGAGGATACAGCCCCCTGCAGGTGGAGTACAGATATCCCGGCAGCAGTAAAGATGCAACCGTAATGGTATTTGTAAGCCAAAAGAAAAATGATGCCGGCTTTTACCGGCACCTGACTTACCATAAGCTGAATATTTACGAAGCCTATTACGAAAACTGTGTCTATAATTATATACTCGAATTCCAGGTGGCTGAATCAGCTTTGACAGAGATACTTCTGCAATTGAAGCTCCAACCGGATATTGAGATCTCTGTATATAAGGAATGCATGGTGCCGCACATGTAGTGCAGGCCGGGTATTTGCCGGTCCGGTCATTTCAGTACCTTTAGTAACTTACATAAGCCATCAGCCGCCCCCCTGAAAAGGAAATGAACTTATCATTCATCTTTAAACACTGCAATTATGTTCAGGTCAGCAGCAACGCTTGTCGTGGGTTTGGTTTTACACACGGCATGTAACAATGAGGCAAAAACAAATAATGGATCTCCGGCAACAGGAGATACCATTGCAACACAAACGGCTGATACCACACCGGTGACCCCGCCCGGCGGCGACCGGGATGAGAAAGGTTGTATCACATCAGCCGGTTATCGCTGGTCGGTGATGAAAGACACCTGCATCCGCATTTTTGAAGCAGGGATAAAAATGGAAGCAAAAGACCCGTCGCTTGACAAAACTTTTGCTGCTTATATCGTTTTCAGTAAAGACAGGGTGAGGGTGGAGATATTTCTGCCCACCCAGAAAAAAGCAGTGATCATACGCAGAAAAGTGGAAGGAACCGGTGAACCAACTGAATGGGCGTCCGGTCCGCTCACTTTAATATACAGGGATGGAGCTTACAGCCTCGATGATGAGGGGAAACTGCTGTACCAGAGTGCGGCCGGCAATTAGTACCGGTCTCCCTTTTTTACAACGCCTATGTACATGACAACCGGTCAACCCGCTGACACGGTAATTTCATCATTTACGCTATATTTTCCGCAACTATACACATGGTAGTTGTACGAATTGACCCCATTATCTTTTGTTAGTTTTGGTATTTCCCTGGCAAACTTCTTACTTTAGTTTCAGCAATATCCACATAAAGAAAAACCAAATGGATCTCAGCCAGCCATTCCGCCAGCGACGCAGTAAACTGCTTGTACCCCTCTCCCGGCGTTATACATTAAGGCTAAAGGAAAAATTCCTTTTGCTGCTTGGTCATATCCGGTCGCTGGGCATTCATGAAGCGATGGAAGACTATGAGCAACGTAAACTAAGCATATTCAACCAGCTCAATTTCTGCCAGCTGATCGCCGGGATACTGATACCGCTGACCTGCCTTTTCAGCAACTGGCATCTTCCTCCGGGTTTATACATTGTTCTTTGCCTGCCCGCTTCGGTAAGCCTGCTGGTACTGTATCTTGCCAAAAAACAAAATCATCGGGCGGCCATTGCCGGCAGCTTCATATTTTATCCTTTCGTTACCTCCGTGCTGTACATGTACGGCCTGAACCCGGGCATCGGTCTTTTCTACATCTTTTATGGTATCATGTCCGTATTCTTTCTGAAAGATACAGGCTATATGATTTTTTCCCTGTTCTTTTCCCTGGTGAGTTATTTTCTGCTGATGATCATCATCAAACATTATGTGTACGATTTACAGCAGATCAATCACAGCCTTTACCTTTTCAACCAGGGAATCGCCATCCTGTTTATTTTTTACGGGCTTTTCCTGATTAAAAAAGAAAACAGCGGTTACCAGCTGCATATACTTTCGAAGAACAGGATTCTGGAGGAAAAAAATCTGCAGATACAGCAGCAGACCGGAAAGATACAGGAGGACAGGCTGCTGCTGAAAAAACAAGCTGCCGAACTTGGTGAGCTGAATACACTGAAAAATAAAATGTTTGGTATCATCTCTCATGACCTGAAGGCGCCCATGTATGCCCTGCGGAACCTTTTCAGGAATGTGCTGGATAAAAAAATGTCGGCAACGGAACTGAAACGTTCGGTTCCTGATATACTCAATGACCTGAACTACACGGTGGGACTGATGGATAACCTGCTGCAGTGGGCCAAGGCGCAGATGGAGGCGAATGTGATACACCCTGAAAAAGTGAATATCGGGGAATCCGCAGAAGAGGTGATGCAGCTGCTTGGCCTGCAGGCAAAGTCCAAACGAATCATCATCCAAAATAAAACCCGGCCCGGTGTGCATGGGTATATTGACCGGAATATGAATATCCTGGTGCTGCGCAATCTGTTGTCCAATGCCATCAAATTTACTCCCGAGAACGGAACGATAGCCGTCGGGGTCCATGAACATTCTTCGTTTGTGGAGATCTATGTAAAAGACAGCGGAGTGGGCATAAGCCCTGAGGCGATCCGGAAAATCAACAGCAACGATTTTTATTCCACCAGAGGCACAGCCAGCGAATCAGGCACCGGTCTCGGCCTGATGCTTTGCAAGGAATTCCTGGCCCGGAATAATAGCCGCCTTCATATTGAAAGTAAGCCGGGCACCGGAAGTATCTTTTCTTACTCCATTCCGATGTGTGCCTGAACAGGGCAATTAAAAGGCAGGAAAACGATAAGGGAAAAATATTGTTTAATCCCTGCTAAAATTAACAAGATAATTATTAACAACTGTGGAAGTCCTGTTCACTCCACTGCAAAATACTGGCACAATTTTTTCCTTAGTGCTGCAAATCGCTGTTTATGCTTTTGCTTTTTTCCCCCGATATCTCAAAAAAACTGGTGCTTAGGTTCATACTTATTAATATTGAGTATAAGAAGAGATGCTTATACCTGCAGGAAATTATTGCCATGAGTAAAAGGGATGAGCTATGGCGCAGGGCGCTGACTGCATTTTTTGACGGGCCGGTGATCCTTAGAGGGATTCCTTTTTTTTCCAGGAATTAATTTTCGGTTTCCGACTGAAAAAATCCAAGGTCGGCAAGAATAATTGCCGGGCTTGTATAGTTCAGCAAGGTGGAATGGATGTTCTGTTCCAGCTCATCACGGGTTTTGCAGAATGATGCTTTGATGAGGGATAGCTTATAGGAGTTTACCTTAAAATAAGCCAGCCGGGCCATCTGCCCTATATAATCTTCGTCAAGATGAAATGCTTCGGCAATATATGCCTGGTCATTGCAGTATGGTTGGTTCATACGGCGGATATTGGTTTTAAAAGGATTTGGACATGTTTACAACGACACAAAATGCCGGAAATTGCAGTTGGGGGAAAGAAAACCGGCCTCTCAAGGGTTACTTTTCCCCTCCCGCCGTATTAAGAACGGGATTTTACTATCCCGCAGCGATTGCCATTTGCGTATGAACGATGAGTATCTGATTCTAAATCAACAAAAAAACAAATGGTACAAAAAACCTACTACAAGACAAAGAACTACTGCAAAGTGAAATTCTCCTTTAAAGTGGAAAATACAGACACTTCGACTCTTCGACAAGCTCTGAGCTCAGTGGAAATTTTAGGCCTGAACAGCAACTGGCAGAACTCCATCATCATGAGTAAAAAGAAAGACGGCAGCTTCAGCGCCGATGTGAACCTGCCGAAAGAATCGAGGCATGAGTTTAAATATTTAGTAAATGAAACACTGTGGCTGAATGAGCCGGAAGCCGATGCCGAACAACCGAACGAATACGGCAGCTCCAATAGTGTGATCGTTCTGTAATCCTGCTGAGTTTGCCGAAGCATCCCCTTTACATACTGATACCGGCCATGTTTGTCAGCAGATGAATCTTGCCGGTTATTGAGCTGTATTACCACAGGTTATCACAAAAGTAAAATGGAACACAAAGATCACCACGAACCACAACGGCCACAAAGTAATAATGGCCTTATTACTACTGCGTTGTGTTCTTTGTGCTCTCTTTGTGAACATTGTGCTCCTTCAATTTGTGACTTTTAAGATATGCCCAATAGTCCGCCCGCTTTCGGCAAGCTCAAGAC
>JBQTHS010000170.1:0-4892 GCA_052389635.1 Bacteroidota bacterium
TTTGTACGGGTCAAGTTTGATGGAGGTCACTTCTTTGTCCTTCATAAAAGTTTTGAAAACATTCTTTTCATTCTTTCTCCATACCTGGACAGGGATCCTTTCAATCTCTTTGCTGCCATCTTTGTAAGTCCATTCCAGGATGATGGGCATGGGTAAACCGCCTTTGTTTGTAAAGGAGATTTCATACATGTGTTTTCCGGCATATTTGCTCTGCCCTTCCTGGTCCAGGGTTTCGGTTTGCGCTTTTACTGTTACAGGATATTTGCTGCTGTCATATTTCTCCATTTCCCTTGCATACTTCCAGTAGAAATCCCTGAGTGCAGTGTCCTTATCTGTTTCGAATTCGATGTTTTTGTCCTGCTTATTCCTGATCTTGGAAAGGTCCTCAAATGCATTTACCTGGGGTTTGGGCAGCGACCTGTACATAACGGTGTCATTTGGCTGGTTGGGTACGGCCGTTACATCCGGTACGGCATGTTTTACAGAGTCAATTGAAATATCACAGGCTTCAATGCCATAGAACCATCCTCTCCAGAACCAGTCGAGATCTTCACCGGTGGCATCCTCCAGTGTCCTGAATAAGTCAGCCGGTGTTGGGGATTTGAAAGCCCAGCGTCTTGAATATTCACGAAACGCATTGTCGAATAATTCTCTTCCGACGATAGTTTCCCGCAGGATATTCAAACCTGCTGCCACTTTATCATAAGCATTAGCGCCGAAATTGTTGATATTCTCCGAGTTGGTCATAATGGGTTCCAACTGGTCTTTGGGCAGCTTCATGTAGTTGGCAATAGAGGAGGGCACACCCCCGGTGGAAGGGAATTTATTGTCCCACAATTCCTGTGTCAGGTATTGCAGGTAGGAGTTCAGGCCTTCATCCATCCATGTCCACTGACGTTCATCGCTGTTGACGATCATCGGGAAGAAAGTATGGCCCACTTCATGGATGATGACTAGTATGGCTGCATTTTTGGAGCCTTCCGTATAGCTTCCGTCTTTTTCTGCCCGGCCGGGATTGAAAGAGATCATCGGGTATTCCATGCCCTGGTTACCTTCCACGCTGATGCAAACAGGGTAAGGATAAGGGATCGAGAATTTGGAATATGTCCTCAATGTATGGGCTACTGCTTTTGTAGAAAACTTGCTGTAGATAGGGTAGGCCTCTTTGGCATAATAACTCATGGACATTACTTTCTTTCCTTCAATTATGGTGGGCAGGGCATCCCACACAAAACGGCGGGAAGAGGTCCAGGCAAAGTCACGGACATTGTCGGCTTTGTATATCCAGGTCTTTTTGGTGCTGTTACTTGTTTTTTTTGAGGCAGTCAATGCTTCGTCTAATGTTACAATTTGCAGCGGCTCCTTTGCTGTCTGTGCTTTTTGCCATCTTGCCATTTGTGAGGCAGACAATGTCTGTGCATAGTTCTGGCATTCGCCGGTGGCGCCCACTATATGATCTGCCGGCACTGTCATCTGCACTTTAAAGTTGCCAAAGCAAAGGGTGAACTCACCCGTGCCGGTAAACTGGTGGTTTTGCCAACCCTGGTCATCGCTATAGCGGCAGAGGCGTGGGTACCATTGTGTCATGGTGTAGTTATTATTGCCATCTTCCGCAAAGCGTTCATAACCGCCTCTAGCACCGCCAAAGCGGATAAAGTCGCCGCGGTTGGCGATCTTATAATTCCAGTCCACTTTGAAAACATATTTCTGTCCCGGCTTCAGCGGCACGGGCAGATCCACCTTCATCATTGTTTTGTTGATGGTATAGTTGATAGGTTTACCTGAAGCATCGGTCAGTTTGGTGATGTTCACCCCATAACCATTATCAGATCTTCTTTCTTCAAAGCGGTCAAGTACTTTATCCGTTGTTTGCACCGGCAGCCGGTTTGTATTCTGGTAGTTGGCATTGTTTAGGGTGCTGTGCTGGTTTTCGTCAAGCTGCATCCAGAAATAAGTGAGCACATCCGGCGAGTTGTTGAAATAAGTGATGGTTTCACTGCCGGTAAGTTTGTTACTGGCTTCATCCAGTTCGCATTTGATGTCATAATCCACCCGCTGCTGCCAGTATTTTACGCCGGGGGCGCCGCTGGCGGTACGCTGTTCATTAGGGGTGGGCAGAATGGTGCCCAGTTGTTCAAACTTGTTTCCGTGGTTGGAAGCGCTGTTGTTCTGTATCTGGGCTTGTGTGGCCACAGTGATAAACAACAACAGGCTGTTCAGTGCAATTATTCTTTTCATGGCTTTTATGTTTATAAATATTTAAGGTATTCGTTCAAGCACCATTTTCAGCGCAAGGCCAAAAACGGCAGCGGATAAAAAAATCACCCAATCCCTTCGGTTTATCTTCAGCATGCTAACCAGCAGGTAAGCAAGCAGCAGCAGAACAATAACCACCACAATCTGCCCCACTTCCAGCCCGATATTGAAACCCAGCAGGCTCCAGCCGATGCTCTGGTCGGATGCCAGCATAAAACGGATGGAATTGGCAAAACCCATCCCATGCACAAGGCCAAAGAACAGGGCCAGGAAATAATTGATACGGATCGTTTTGGGTGTGAATTTTTTTTGAAACAGGTTCGAGATGGCGGTGATAACAATGGTGAGCGGTATCAGGAACTCCACCCATTTGCTGTTGAACCGAATCACATCAAACACACTCAGCGCCAGGGTGACTGAATGGCCGATGGTAAAAGCTGTTACTAAAATCAGTACTTGTTTCCAGTCTTTCAACAAATAGATGGCCACAAGGGCTGCAATAAAGAGCTGGTGATCCAGCGCATCCTTACTGATGATATGCTCCCAGCCCAACCTGAAATAAAATCCGAAATCCTGCATCGTATCAATTAAAATTGCCGTCCTGCTAACCGTCAGGCCGTTATTCTGACCACTTTAAAAGAATGTTGCTAAAGCGGCCAGACGGATGAAAATAATCCAGACTTTTGTAATCCTGAAAATTATTGTGCCAATGGCTTTAATGTTCAATAAATGGTTTGGTTTAACAGCATTTTCCCTTTTTTACCTTATAAGCGGAGACTTTGGTTTTTCGGAGTCAGGAACCCCCCAGCGGGGGGCAGGGGGGCCCCATCCCTTTCATGTAAGTGTGATCGAGATCAACCATAATGCGACGGACAGAACCCTCGAGATCAGCTGCAAGATATTTACCGATGATTTTGAAAAAGTACTGGCGAAAAACTATAAGACCAAAGTTGACCTGATCAACCCGCCGGATAAAGCAAAGATGGATACGCTGATAAAAAAATACCTGTACAGCCATTTATCCATTAAAGCTAACGGAAGACCTGTTCAATTTGATTATCTGGGGTTTGAAAATGACCACGAAGCGGCTTATGGTTATATTGAAGTGCCAAATATTCCTTCTGTCAGCAAATTCGATATTTCCACCAGCATCATGTACGACCTGTTTGATGACCAGATGAATATTTTTCATGTAACGGTGGATGGAAAGAGGAAAAGCACCAGGCTGAATTATCCCGATAAGGATGCGGTGGTCAGTTTCTGAGCCGTACCATCGAAAAAACCATTTGGAATGAAAAAAGCGCTCCTGTCCATCACTATCCTTCTTTTTATCTTATGCGCCCATGCCCAACCAGAAGCGCAAACGGCATTCAGCGAGGGGGTAAAGCTTTTAAAAGCCAATAAATTCACAGAGGCAGAGAAGCAGTTTTCCAAAGCCATAGAAAAGTGGACTGTAAAAGAAGGACTTAAGATGTCCTGGATCTACAAAGGGTTTTCACTGAACGGGCAGTTGAAATATAATGAGGCCATCAGATGTTTTGACAAGGCAATAGAGCTTGACCCGCAGGATGCAGCATCATATACCGACAGGGGCCTTGCTTATTCCTATAAAAAGGAATATGACAAAGCAATACTGGATTTCAGGAGGGTACTTAAAATTGAGGCAATTACATAGGAGTTAGACCCAAATGACAAAAGGTCATAATTTTATTCTTTCTGTACTAATACTCTCGCAAAATTCTTTTTGCCATCTATATATGGGTAATATTCTTTCGGTTCAACGAGTTTATAGCCATTTTCTAATAAGCCGTTTAAAATTGGGCGAGTTGATACTGCAAAAACTTTTTTATAATCTTTGGGGATATAATTGTTGTCAACCACTAATGTTTTTGAATCATCAATCTTTTTATATTTTTCAGGTATATCTTTTAATGAAACTATTTTTAAGTTTTTTTGTTTTGGCCTATTCTCAATAGGAATATTTGTGTACCAATGTGCCGCTGCTCGTGTGAGTTCTTTTTTGGGTGTCAAAAACCAATCTACTTCATTAAACGCTGCCCAAACTTTATTATTGAAAAAGAATGGGATGAATGATGGGGTAATTGGGTTTGTTATGTTTGACAGGATAATAAATTTCTTACCGCTATTTATTACAAGTTTCCAGAAGTCTATTGCTCTTGAAAATGGAGGATTGGTGCATACTATATCTGCATCTTCTTTAAGAATTTTTATAGAAAGCGGATCGTCAAAACTGCCTGTATAATTTTTTGGGAAATCTTTAAATTCCTTAAATCCTGTCTTAGTAAAGACATATCCCTTTGCACCCTGATTAAACAAATCAACGACGCCGCCATAGTGGGTGCAAATAAGTTTTTTTAACCCAAGCTGATTGAAATTTTTTATAAAATATAATGCAAACGCTGATGTACTTTTTTCATCATCTCCAACCGCATCATCACAATTACAAAATACAACCTTGTCTTTCCAAATTGTTTTGTCATACATTGACAATGAAGCCTTCCCCGAAATTAGGATAGTTTAGAAAACTACAGAACTTGTTAATTTTAAACTATCAAACATGAAAAGAAAACAATTCACCGAAACACAGATCATTGCAGCACTGAAGCAGTACGAAG
>JBQTHS010000171.1:0-25835 GCA_052389635.1 Bacteroidota bacterium
CTGGAAGGTCAATAATTTTTTAGTTGCTGTTCACTTATTTTTGCTTCAGGAGATCAGCAGGATAACAGCATAATAAAAAAGAATAAACAACACATTGACGGCAATGGTTAGTTTCATAAGATTGTCATTTGGTTTTTGCCGGATAAAAGGGCAAATTCATTGCCGGACTACAGTTATCCACACCCGATTTGTTCAGACGGGTATTTTCACCGGGATTCTTTTGCAGACCCATTAAAAGAACTACGACCCCGAAAAGAGGATATTCCCTTCCAAAAAAAACAGTTGTGATGGCAACGACAGCAGCGGAACAACTAATTATTCAATCGTTTGTCTGAATTTTACTGTTCTGTGATTTGCTTTCTTAAAATAAGGACCTTGCAGTATCTCTAAACCAACTTTCAATGAATAATACCCGCAGAACATTCCTCCGGCGCCTTGCCATCAGTAGTGGAGCTCTGGCAACAGGCATCCCTTCTTTTGCCAAAGTAATCGGTTCTTCAGACGAACAGTTAGAACGATCAACCCAACTGGAACATAAAGCCCGTCGTTTTAATATGTGTGGTTATGCCGCACCTAAACTTGAAACCGTTCGCATTGGCGTGGTGGGCCTGGGCATGCGGGGTTCCGAAGCAGTGGAAAGGCTGAGTTATATTGACGGGCTGGAAATAAAAGCACTTTGCGATAAATATCCTGACCGGGTGGCGGCTTCGCAAAAGACGCTTGAGAAAATGAAGCGTCCAAAAGCAAAAGAATACAGTGGTGAAGAAGGATGGAAAGCTTTATGTGAAAGCAATGACATTGATCTGGTTTATACTCCTACTCCGTGGCATTTGCATGCTCCTATTGCCCTGCATGCCATGAAAAACGGCAAACATGCCGCTACAGAGGTTCCTGCTGCGCTTACACTGGATGAATGCTGGGAACTGGTGGAAACATCCGAAGCCACCAAAAAGCATTGTATGATGCTGGAAAATTGCTGTTACGATTTTTTTGAACTGCTGACACTGAACATGGCCCGGCAGGGAATGTTTGGCGAGATCGTTCATGCTGAAGGCGCTTATATACATGACCTGAGCAAGGACTGGCTATTCAATAAAAAAGCCTATGCGGATATGTGGCGGCTGAAAGAAAATATAAGAATGAATGGATCACTTTACCCCACACATGGGCTGGGCCCGGTGGCGCAGTGTATGAACATTAACCGGGGAGATAAATTTGACCACCTTGTCAGCATGAGCACTGCCGACTTTACCCTGAACAATATGGCTAAAGATCTTGCCGCTAAAGATGATTTCTTTAAAGAATATACTGACAGGCCATACCGGGGGAATATGAATACCACCCTTATTAAAACCAACCAATCGAAAACCATCATGGTGCAGCATGATGTATCCACCATCCGGCCCTATTCCCGCATTCACCTGGTAAGCGGTACAAAAGGCATTGCCCAAAAATGGCCCGGGCCGCAACGCATCGCTTTTAGTCATAGTTGGGTAAAAGCAGAGGAACTGAAACAATTAGAAGAAAAATATTCCCCCCCGATTGTAAAGCACATCGGCACTATTGCCAAAGAAGTAGGCGGACATGGTGGTATGGATTTCATCATGGACTGGAGACTGATTGATTGCCTTCGCAACGGTTTGCCCCTTGACCAGGATGTGTATGATGCAGCTTTGTGGAGTTGTTTGGTCCCTTTAAGCGGAAGGTCTGTTGCTAAAAGGTCAAGGACGGTGGATGTACCCGATTTCACCCGGGGAGCCTGGCAAACCAATAAACCGGTTGATCTTACACTGAGTGGCGGGGCTTCAACAGGTGTTAGGGATGTGAAACCTGATTTAAAAATGAAATAACAACCTGTTTATACCTGATAAAAATCATAGCCCACACAATAAAACAAATGGCCGGGTTTAAACGGAATGCTGTACTTTTATCTCCTTTCAAAACCGTTTTTCCCTGGAAACCAGCAGTTTGACGGACTGCAGGCTACCGCACACTTACCCGGGGATTATTTTTTGAATTATCCTGTTTGGAATGAAGGCACTGACAGCACTTACTGATCCTGTTTATAATGAACCCCCGGCATTCAGCCGCTATGAGAAATTCTGGCTGAAATACCTGAATGACAAAAGAGATATGCCTTTTATTCATTTGCTGACAGCGATTCATATCCTGGTGATACCTGTGGCCGTCATTCTATACACGCCTTTACTCAGCAGCTGGTACTGGTGGTTACTGTATGTTCCCTATTTCTATGTATCGCAGATGTATTTCAAAGGACGTTTCGGGTTGATGCTTCACTGCATCAGCCACCGCAAGCCTTTTAAGAAAGGTTACATGTGGATATACAATTACGTAATATGGTTTGTGTGTCCCTTTTTTGGCCATACGCCTGAAACATATTTTGTACACCACATGGCCATGCATCATGTGGAGAACAACCAGGAAGACGATGCCAGCAGCACCCTGAAATATAAAAGGGACAGTCTCTGGAATTTTACAAAGTATGTTACCCGTTTTCTTGTTCTGGGGTTCAGGGATACCTTCATGTACCTGTTCAACAGGAAGAGAAAAAAACTGTACCTGCGCCTCACCTACGGTGAAATGACTTTTTATCTTTTCTGCACGGGGATGTGTTTTGTAAACCTGAAAGCGACGCTGTTTGTCTTTATCATACCATTTGTGTTTGCCCGGATAGTGATGATGCTTGGCAACTGGGCGCAGCATTCCTTTATTGATAAAAATAACCCGGAAGATAATTTTACCAGCGCCATCAACTGCATCAATACCAAATACAACAAGATATGCTGGAATGACGGCTACCACACCGTACATCACCTTCGCCCGGCCATGCACTACACAGAAATACCCGGTGAGTTCCTGAAAATGAAAGATGAGTTTGCCGCTAAGAAATCTTTAGTGTTTGATGGTATCCATTATTTGCACATTTTCATCTGGCTGATGACAAAGAGATATGATAAGCTGGCCGACAACCTGGTTAATATTAACGGCAACACATTCTCCAGCCGGGAAGAAGCCATTGCCGTTATGAAAGAAAGGACAAAAAAAATTGTGCTTCATTAGCATTTGCTACAACCAATACTAACTGCAAAAAATAAAAGAGGCTGTCTTAAAAGTGTTTTGGAACACAACGAACACTAAGAAAACACTAAGAGCACAACGCAAATAGCCTTTAATATTAATAGTCTTTGTGTCCGTTGTGCCTTCTTTGTGTTCGTTGTGATACTTTTTTACGCCCTTTTGAGACAGCCTCTTTTATTTACTCCTTTTTCAAACCTATCACCGGCAATGTTTTCTCATGGATAAGCTGGTTCAGCTTTCCTACGTCTTCATTTAATATTTTTTTCAGTTTGCCCAGTTGTGTATCAATCTGCCCGGCAAGTTCTGCATACGCTTCTTTTGCCTGTTTCGGCGGCGCTGAATTACCAGCAGCAGCAGCACTATAGACACCGGATAGTTTATCATCCAGCCTTATCGGGAAATTCAATACATCCTGTCCGCTTTTGGCCTTTGTCTGGTGAAGGGCTTCTTCTGCAGCTGTCATTTGTTTATTGATGGTATCTATCTGCTGTTTGATCTCTTTGGGTACATCCTTCCCGATACGGGTACTGAAATCGGTCATCTGCTGACGTACGTCTTTAATGTTTTTCAGGGCCTTCATCACTTCCGAAAATTTATCTCTTGCCGTCAGCAGGAAATTCACCTGCTCTTCATACTCAGACTGTGTCGTTTTATAATTGGGATCGGCAAGAATAGTGAACGGCACTTCAGCAGAATCTGCACCTGATTTGAATTTTGCAAAGTATTCACCCGGCACTGCTTTGGGCCCTCCTACAAAACCGTTCCAGAGTATCAGCCCTTCTATCCTCTCGGCCTGAGGGTAATTCATATCCCATTCAAACTGGTTCATATTGCCGGTAATATCAATCTTATCATCTTTTGAAGAAGTGGAATACGTTTTTATCTTCTTTTTATCCTTATCCATTATGTCAATAGACAGCCTGGATGAATCGTTTACATTCTTCAGGTAATAATTAAATACAACCCCGTTTGGCGGGTTTATTCCTGCATTGCGCAGACCGGCGGCATCGGTAAAGCCCCCGCCACCCCCGCGCCGCCTGCCCCCCGGCATCCGGTAAGCCGGATTTACATCAAACACATGGACATTTTTATCAGTGATATTTTCATTCCGCTGCTGCACTACTCCGAGATCATCCAGTATATAAAGGCTCCTGCCCTGCGTGCCCACAATAAGGTCATTGTTCTTAATTGCCAGATCAGTAATGGGCACAACAGGAAGATTTATCTGAAATGATTTCCAATTTGCACCATCATCATACGAAATATACATGCCATACTCTGTACCGGCATACAACAAACCTTGTCTTTTTCTATCGGCCCTTATCGCCCTGGTAAAATGCAAAGAAGGAATGCCATTGGTAATTTGTTTCCATGTTTTCCCGTAATCCTCAGTTTTAAAGATATAGGGCCTGAAGTCATCGGACTTGTAACGGGTACCTGCAAAATAGGCAGCACCTTTCTTAAAAGGATCAGCTTCCACGCAGTTCCACATCAGTAACGCCGGGATATTTGCGGGAGTAACATTCTCCCAGTTCTTACCTCCGTCTTTACTCATATAAATTAAGCCGTCATCACTTCCGCTCCAGAGCAGGTCTTTTTCATAAGGCGATTCTGCTGCAGTAAAAATAGTACAGTAGTATTCCACCGATGTATTGTCTTTAGTAATAGGTCCTCCGCTGGATGCTTGTTTGCTTCTATCGTTGGTAGTGAGGTCAGGAGATATCTGATCCCAGCTTTTGCCTTCATTTTCGGTAACGAATAAATGATTGCCGGCGGCATACAATCGCTTTGGGTTGTGTGGTGAGAAAAAGATAGGATAGTTCCATTGAAAGCGATACCGCGCCGCTTCAGCCCCCGCTCCCATATTATCAATGGGCCACACATTGATTAGCCGGCTTTCACCGGTACGGTGATCCAGCCGCTGCAGCATACCCATGTAGTTTCCTCCGTATGTAATATCAGGATTAGACGGGTCTGCCACTACATAGCCACTCTCACTTCCTGCAGCCGTTTCCATATCGGTTGAAGTAATAGCTGAACCGTACGTTCTGCTTTTAATTCTGAATGCACTGTTATCCTGCTGCCCGCCAAGGATGCGGTACGGAAAAGCATTATCGGTGCTTACCCGGTACACCTGTGCGGTGGGCTGGTTCAGGTAAGTGCTCCAGTTGTTGCCGCCATCAAATGTTACCTGTGCACCGCCATCATCCGCCACCACCATCCTGTTTCCATCTTCCGGGTCAATCCAAAGGTCATGATGGTCTCCGTGTGGTGTGGAAATACTCCGGAAAGTTTTACCGCCGTCTGTACTTACCATAAATCCCACATTGGGGCAATACACTTTGTTTTCGTTCTTTGGGTCCACATATACTTTGGTGTAATACCAGGCCCGCTGCCGGATATTGTTGTCATTGCTTTGCAAAGTCCATGTCTCTCCGCCATCAGGGCTCATATACAGGCCCCCGTCTTTGTTTTCAATAATGGCATATACCTTTTCAGTGTTTGATGGGGCTACGGCCACACCTACAATGCCCCATGTATTTTTGGGTAACCCTTTCTTAGCAGAAATATTTGTCCATGTTTCGCCGCCATCTGTACTTTTCCAAAGGCCGCTGCCTTCACCGCCGCTTTCTAATGAATAAGGCGTTCGAATAAGCCTCCATGTGCCCGCATAAAAAACAGAGGGATTACCCGGCTCCATTACTAAATCACTGCACCCGGTTTGATTATTTACAAACAGTGTCCGCCTCCATGTTTTGCCCCCATCTGTTGTCTTATAAATTCCTCTTTCTTCGTTCGGTCCGAATAAGTGGCCCATCACTGCTGCCCAAACTATATCGGGGTTCTTAGGGTGAATAATGATACGGATGATATGCCGGCTGTCTTTCAAACCAATGTTCTTCCATGATTTACCCCCATCATCGCTGCGCCACATGCCGCCGAGACCTTCACTTACATTCCCACGCATGGTATTCTCTCCCTCGCCTGCATAAATAATGGTTTCATCAGAAGGTGCCACCGCCACTGCGCCAATGGAACTCCCAAAATATTTATCGGAGATATTGATCCAGTTGCTTCCCCCATCGGCCGTTTTCCACACGCCGCCACCGGTACCGCCAAAGTAAAAAGTGGTGCGGTTTTTATAACTGCCCGCCACCGCAGCGCTTCGTCCGCCGCGGAAAGGGCCCACCAAACGATACTTCAGGTTTTTAAATAAGACTTCCTCCTTATTACCCGGTGGGGCTGGTGATGCCGGCTTAGTTTTCTGGGCAAAGAGGTTAACCGAAATGCTGAAGACGATCAGCAGCAGTAAAATATTTCTCATAGCAGTGTGTGTATTAGTCTTTGAAGATAGTAATTTGGCTGTATCTAAATAAAAAACATGTCGTCCTTTTCCATCAGCGGCAAGCTGGTTGATGTTCACCGGCAGAAGATCTATCCCGCCACTATAATTGTTCAAAACGGAAGGATAGTTTCTATTGGGCAGACTAAAGACTCCGGACTATTGACTAACGACTATATTCTCCCCGGTTTCATAGACAGCCATGTCCATATCGAAAGCTCCATGCTGGTACCATCTGAGTTTGCAAAGCTGGCCGTGGTGCATGGCACGGTGGCTACCGTAAGCGATCCGCATGAAATTGCTAATGTATGTGGTATGGCCGGTGTGGAGTTCATGATCGAAAATGGCAGGACGGTACCCTTCAAATTCAATTTCGGCGCACCCAGTTGTGTACCCGCCACTACGTTTGAGACAGCAGGAGCAGCACTTGATTCAAATGATGTAGAAAAGCTGCTGCAAAGAGATGAGATAAAATATCTCAGCGAGATGATGAATTTTCCCGGTGTGCTGAACAAAGACCCGGAAGTGATGGCAAAGATCGCTGCTGCACACCGTTTAAATAAACCGGTGGATGGCCACGCCCCTGGATTAAGGGGTGAGAAAGCCAGGCTGTATATAGAAGGGATCTCCAAACAAACAGAGTCAAAAGTCCCCCCCTGCGGGGGATTTAGGGGGGCTACTGATCATGAATGTTTCACTGCTGAAGAGGCATTGGATAAGTTACAATATGGTATGAAGATCATCATCCGTGAAGGCAGCGCAGCCAAAAACTTTGAAGCCCTGATCGATCTGCTGAACGACTGGTCGGACAGGATGATGTTTTGCAGCGATGACAAACACCCGGACAGCCTGGTACTGGGCCATATCAACCAGCTTTGTGCAAGGGCTGTGGCAAAAGGGATTGATTTGTTTAAAGTTTTAAAGGCAGCCTGTATAAATCCCGTTCTTCATTACAAATTAGATGTTGGCTTGTTGAGGGTAGGCGACCCGGCTGATTTTATTATAGTGAAAGATCTGAACGATTTTGAGGTCTTGAGGACTTTCATCAATGGAGTAATAGTCGCTGAAAACGGAAAGTCAAAAATTAAAACGGTAAAGTCAGGTGTCGTCAATAATTTTTCCTGTAATAAAAAGAGGGTTGAAGATTTTGAGGTATCTGTCAATGACACCCCTTTGAGGGATGGGGGCATCCCCGTTATCGAAGCCCTGGACGGTCAGTTAATCACCAACAGGCTTTTTTTCGAACCCAGTGTAATGAATAATAAAATCGTAAGCGATGCCGAAAGAGATATTTTAAAAATTGTTGTAGTGAACAGGTATAACAATGCCCCTGTGGCTAAAGCTTTCATCAAAAACTTTGGATTAAAGCGGGGGGCCCTGGCTTCCTCCGTGGCACATGACAGTCACAATATTGTTGCTGTGGGTGTAGATGATGAAAGCATTTGCCGGGCTGTGAATTTGGTTATTGAAAAAGAGGGCGGGGTAAGTGCAACCTCACCCCTAACCCTTTCCACAAGTGGAGAGGGGGCCAGCAACCCTAAAGAACTGATTTTACCATTACCTGTTGCGGGCCTGATGAGCAATGAAGACGGATATAAAGTTGCAGCCGATTACACAGCAATTAATAAAATGACCAAGGAAGATTTGGGCTCGACACTTGCCTCTCCTTTTATGACACTTTCTTTCATGGCCCTGCTGGTAATACCGCATCTGAAACTAAGTAACCTGGGCTTATTTGACGGTGACTCATTTAGTTTCATATAATTATAATTAACTTTCTAAATCAATTTATCACGCATGGCTTCATCCCGCCAACTGGCTGCTATCATGTTTGCCGATATTGTCGGGTATACGGCCATGATGCAGGATGATGAAGAACTCGCCCTGAATTACCGTTACAAATTAAAGCAAAAACTGGAGGAAGAAGTAGCTGTACACCAGGGAAGGATCCTCGAGTTCCGTGGCGATGGCGCCCTATGCAGTTTTACCAGTACCATCGAAGCTGTCCGGGCTTCCCTTGCCCTGCAACTGGCGATGCAGACAGTCCCCATTGTTCCGCTTCGCATTGGGATCCATACAGGAGACGTTATAGTGGAAGGAAACAATATTTATGGTGATGGTGTAAATATTGCTTCCAGGATGGAATCCTTTGCCATGCCGGGCAGTATTTTTTTCTCTGCAAGAGTATATGATGATATAAAAAATCAGAAGGACATTCAAAGTATTTCAATGGGTAAGTATGTTTTGAAAAATGTAAAAGACCCGGTGGAGATATTTGCCATCAGCAATCCCGGTATCAAAATACCAGCCATGACAAACCCGGAGGGCAAGGGTGAAAAGGCTGAGCAAAAATGCATCCTGGTATTGCCGTTCCTGAATATGAGCAATGATACAGAACAGGAATATTTCAATGACGGGTTGACAGAAGAACTGATCACCCGCCTGTCAAGACTGAAAGAGATGCGGGTGATCTCCAGGACCACATCTATGAAATACAAAGGAACAACCAAAGATATTAAAACGATTGGCCAGGAGACCGGGGCTAGTTATATCATGGAAGGCAGTGTCAGAAAGCAGGGCAATCATCTCAGGATCACGGCCCAGTTCTTAGATGCCCGCCAGGATGTACATCTATGGGCAGAAAACTACAGGGGTACCCTTGACGATATTTTTGACATACAGGAAAATGTGGCAACAAAAATCGTGGAGGCATTACGATTACAGCTTACGACCGGTGAAAAGGTCAACTTACAAAAACGTTACACCGATAATACCGAAGCTTATGAGCTTTACCTCCAGGGCCGCTATTTCTGGAAAAAAAGAAATGTGGAAGGACTCAAAATGGCGATCCGGCATTTTGAAATGGCCCTTGAAAAAGACCCTGATTACGCACTGGCATGGGCGTGTCTTGCAGATACGTACAGCCTGATGGGCGAATACACGAAAGTTTCCAGGAGAGAGGTCTTTCCAAAACAACTGGCTGCCATCAACAAAGCACTGCAAATTGATAACCGTCTGGGGGAAGCTCATATTTCACTGGCGGTATCACTGATGCTGAACGAATGGGATTGGGTACGGGCTGAGAAAGAATTCAAGCTGGGGATCGAACTGAGTCCCAACTATGCAACCGGACACCACTGGTATGCAGATTGGTTATTATTTACCGGCCATACCCGGGAAGCGTTCAGGGAGATTTCGATGGCTGTTGAGCTGGACCCTGTTTCCCCGGGAATACTAAAAGATAAAGGGATCTATTTTTATTATACCCGGGAGTATGATAATGCAATTAACATTGCAAAGGATACATTGGAAATGGACCCGAATTTCAGTGCAGCCCATCGTCTCTTGTCGCTGGCTTACCAGGAAAAAGGCATGTTTGAAGAGGCCATTGCTGAAAACAGGCTTTGGGGAGATGCAACGGACAATAATGTGAAGACAGCTATCTCTCTTGCCCGGATCTATGCTGCTGCAGGTCGCAAAGTTGATGCTGTAAGAATTATAGAGAATACAGATATTGAAAAAATCCTGGGCGGAAATGATTATCGTGGAATGGCATTGATATTTGCGGCCCTTGGTGAGCATGATCAGGCTTTTGACTGGCTTGAAAAGAGTTTTAAAAAACATGAAGAATCTTTATGCAGCCTGAAAGTCGATCCAAAATTTGACAACCTGCGGCCAGATCCGCGTTTCAACTTACTATTAAGGAAAGTTGGGTTGGAGGGATGATACGGCTATGCCTGCCGGCCATTTCAAATCAGCTGTATTCGAACAGGTTCATTATTTAACAACATTATATTTATTACAGTATAACGGAAAGAGAAGAGTCGAAAACCCGTTTATCCTTCTCTTGGTGCCCCGGGATTTCCCCAACTTTCACATTCCCTTAATAAGTAAACAAAGGCTTCCTGCATCTAATTATCGTAAGTATAATCACGAGCCCTCCGAAGGGTGGACATAGTGTAAATGAAAAGGGCCGAAACATAAAGCCTTTGTTATGAAACAACATTTACACATCTCCGCCAGCTTCGACCAGCCCGAATTTGTTCAGAACCTGGTAGAACGCCTCGCCTACCGCCGTTATGACCTCGGCTATGGCAACGAAAAAGTGCCCCGTGGCTTCAAAGCGCTTGAAACTTCTTCCACAGAAACTTATGTTAGCGGTACACTTGCCATTGATACCGGCAGCAGCGAACATATCAATATGCCTTTTATCACCAGCTTCCTGTTTACCTGCATCAAAGGTAAAACCGACCCCTACCAGCTTATCTGGAGCAGTTCATTGAACTAAGGCCCGTTTTTATTTCCGTCCCCTTTTTTCACCCTTTTATAACCGCCATTCACCGATAACTGTCTGTATATTACCCATTCACTATTGCCCATTCAGTATTCACCTGATAGTTTTGGGTGAAATTTGAAACATGAGTGAAGATTTTGAAAGCCGGTTCCAGGATCGCTGGGAGGAACGTAAGAAAAGATGGAAAGAAAGAAGACAGCGGCATAGTGGTGAGAGTCATCTATGGACCGGCGTCTTTATCCTCCTGATTGGTGTGGTTGCTCTGATTAAAGCAACCGTAACTGATGTACCGGATTGGGTCTTTAGCTGGCAGATGTTCCTGATTGCCCTTGGTATTTTTATCGGGTTGAAACATCGTTTCCGGGGCGGCGCCTGGTTCATGCTGATACTGGTGGGCGGTGCTTTCCTGATTCATGATGTTTATCCCGACCTGCCTATCCGTCGTTATATCTGGCCGGCAGCCCTGATCCTTCTGGGCGGATTCCTGATATTAAGACCCCGCAAATGTTACACACGGGAAAAAGACAATGATCAAAAAAAAAGTCCCGGGGATATAGTTTTTGAAGTAAAAGCGGGTATAGAAGAGCCTTATGAAAACCAGAAGGATTTTAAAGAAGATTTTGTAGACAATACTTCCATTTTTGGCGGGGCTAAAAAGAATATCATTTCCAAGAATTTTAAAGGAGGTGACATCGTCAGCATATTTGGCGGCACTGAGATTGATCTGACCCGTGCAGATTTTAAAGGTACCGCGGTATTAGAATTGACCACTATTTTCGGTGGTACCAAACTCGTCGTACCTGCTGACTGGACGGTTAAGTCAGAAGCCGTTACTCTTTTCGGCGGGTTGGAAGACAAACGCAATATGCAAACAGTGACCGATAACCCGGAGAAAGTATTATTGCTGAGAGGTACGGTAATCTTTGGGGGCACAGAAATAAAGAGCTATTAACGTACCGGCCGGGACGCTGGAAGCGGCCTGAACGGTATCAACCAATAACCATTCTGTATGAACTGGTACTTATCCAAAATGGTCTTTCGCATTATCTGTGGCGATGGAAACCATACAGCTCAGTTTGATGAGCAGCTTCGGCTGATAACGGCCGATAGTAAAGAAGAAGCTTTTCATAAAGCGCAGTCGCTGGGCATGCGGTCAGAAGAGATCTTCTTCAACCAGCAGTCGCAATTGGTGCACTGGCAGTTCATCAGCGTTAGTGAACTATACAGGCTGCAGGAATTAATTGATGGTGCAGAGCTGTATTCAAGAGTGGAAGAAGTACCGGATGCAGAAAGCTACCTGAGATTTTTGTATGCAAAAGCTGAGCAGATCCGCTTTGGCAACACCCATGAAATACTCAATCTTGCATAAACCCAATGGCAGGCTCCCCTTTATCAGGCATCCGGTTCAGGATCATCTTCATCATCTGCTGGGCAGTGATGATGGCCGACAATATTATGGTGCTGCATTTTTTTGGCCTGCCCTGGGAGGCTGCCATTATTGACAGCGCCATCTGCAATACATTGTTGCTGCTGATCTGCCTGCTGGTGATGAATACGCTCCGCTATTATCTGCCACAGGGAAGGCAGTACATCAATCTTTTCTCTATTTGCCTTTTTTTGACCATCATCTGGCTCGTATTGGTAAAATGGCTCCTCAAGATTTCGCTGGGACATTATGAAGGTTACATGGATATATTGCATCATTCACTTTCTATCCGCTTCAGCATTGCATTCCTGCTGCTGGGCTGCGTAACCATGATCAGTATGTTGTGGTATAAACAGCAGGAGCAAAAAGAAAATGAAACAAGGAAAACCGATGCAGAGAAGCTGGCCAAAGAAGCGGAGCTCTTCAAACTCCGGCAGCAACTGCAGCCGCATTTCCTGTTCAACAGCCTGAACTCTATCAATGCGCTGATTGGCAGCCGGCCGGAAGAAGCCAGGAAAATGATACAGCAGTTGTCTGATTTTCTGCGGGGCACCCTCAAAAAAGAAGAGACACAATGGGTGACCCTGCTGGAAGAACTGCAATACCTGCAACTGTACCTGGATATTGAAAAAGTAAGGTTTGGTAACCGGCTCAGTACAGAAATTAGTGTGGAGGAGTCTTCCGGTCAGCTGAAACTGCCGGCCCTGCTGCTGCAGCCCATCATGGAAAATGCAATTAAATTTGGGCTGTATGACACCACCGGCGAAACGCTGATAAAACTGTTTGCGGCTAAAGATGAAAACAACCTGGTGATCAAAATATTGAACCCTTTTGATCCCGAAACCTCATCACCCAAACAGGGAACCGGTTTTGGACTGAAGTCGGTACAGCGCAGGTTGTATTTATTATTTGCCAGGACAGATCTGTTAGTGACCGAAGCAAAGGACGATACCTATATTACAATAGTTAAAATACCTCAGGGATAAAATAACGACCATGAGTAGAATAGTAATCATAGATGATGAACCCCTGGCAAGAAGTGTGTTAAGGGAATACCTGCAGAAACACCCCGAACTGGAAATGATGCAGGAGTGTGGTGATGGGTTTGAAGGCCTGAAAGCCATTCAGCAGCATCAACCCGATCTCATCTTCCTCGACATCCAGATGCCGAAGATCACCGGGTTTGAAATGCTGGAGCTGATCGAACAGCCGCCTGCGGTCATTTTTACTACAGCATTTGATGAGTATGCTATCAAAGCATTTGAATCACATGCCGTGGATTACCTGCTGAAACCCTTCAACCAGGAACGCTTTGACAAAGCCATCAGCAAATGGAAAGAACAAAAACCTGCTGACAGTGGTAAGGCTACCAGCGAGCTGCTGGAGTCTGCGGCATTATTACCCTCCCAAAACCAGCGCATCGTGGTAAAGAATGGCAGCAAGATCAAGATCATTCCGGTGCAGGATGTGTTTTACCTGGAAGCTGCTGACGACTATGTGAAAGTTCATACACAGGAAGGTTATTTCCTGAAGAATAAAACCATGAGCCATTTTGAGCAGTCGCTGGACGGGCAGCAGTTTGTCCGCTCTCATCGTTCTTATATTGTAAATGTGCAGCAGATAACAAGGATTGACCCTTATGAAAAAGACAATCATGTGGCCGTGCTGCGCTCGGGAGCAAAGGTTCCTGTCAGCAGAAGTGGTTATGGGAAGCTGAAAGAAGTGCTGGGGCTGTAAAAGTTAACTGGTTAATTAGGGATTAGGAATTAGGCCCTTTGATTGGAGCTTTCCTGGGCCATCGAAAATCACAATTTTACTGGAAAAATTTGTAATGTAAAGACAAATTAACCAATTCCCAATACCTAATACCCTGTATTAATGAGCATGTCTTCTTTTAATTATTCCTCCCGAAGCCTCTTTGATAGTGCTGGCAAAAACAAAGGCCCTGGGATCCACATCATAAACCAGGTTTTTCAGTTTGCGAAGCTCAAGCCTGGTGATAACAGTAAAAATAATATCACATTCCGTGCTGACTTCAAATTTTCCCGGAAGAAACCCTCTTTCTCCTTTGAAAACGGTGATACCTCTGCCCAATTTGTTTACCAATTGATATTTGATGGCCTCGCTTTTCCCGGAAACGATAGTTACACCGGTATAGGCCTGCAGGCCCTCTACCACATAATCAATACAGCGGGTGGCGGTAAAATAAGTAAGGATAGAATACAGCGCTGTTTCAATTCCAAAGCGAAAACCGGCAATGGTAAAGATGATGATATTGATGCCGAGAATAATTTCGGTGATAGTGAAGGAGGTTTTTTTCAATGTATAAACCGCCAGCACTTCTATCCCATCCAGTGCCGCACCGGTACGCATGATGAGACCGATGCCGATACCCAGAAAAGCTCCGCCAAAAACAGCGATAAGCAATTTATCCTCCGTTGTACCCCGGTTAGGAATCAGCAGCAAGGCCACGCCCAGTAATATTACCGCCAGCAAAGTGCGGAAAGCAAACCGTTTGCCGATACTGAAATAACTGATGGCAATCAGCGGAAGGTTTAAAATTAAAATAACCAGGCCGAGATTAAAGCCATACGACTCATGCACCAGCAGCGAAATACCGGTAATGCCGCCATCAAAAAAATGGTTCGGCACCAGGAATAGTTTCAAAGCGATACCCGCAATCGTAACACCCAATACTGTTAACAGCAGATCCTCCAGCAACCGGGCAGGTTCATTTTCATGATGCGGCGACAGGATGGACTCTAATTTTGATTTTAATCCCTGTAGTGTTTTTTGCTTTCCTTTTTCCAGCAGGCCCACCGCTGATTGGGTAAAATACTGGTGCGTTGACAGGAACTCCACCTGTATCAGTTGCCACTCAGATTCAGTTTTCACTATACCGCTGTGTATAAATTCTTCAAATAACTTTTCGGCATTGGCAGTGTAACCTTCTTTTCCGAGGTAAAACAGGTCTGCATCACAGAGTACCTGTCCTAAATTGTCAGATGGGCTTTGTGGCAGGCGGGTGGCCATGATGGTCCGGCAAATATGTTCGATCTGCCCGTTTGTATACTGATAGGCCGGTAAAAACTCCCTGGCCAGTATGCAGGATATTTTTTCATGCCCATCGGCTTGTTGCAAAAACCCGGCATCATGAAATAGGGCAGCTGTTTTCAGCAGGATTAAGTCATCACCGCTGATATTTTCTGTTGCGGCCAGTTGTTCAGTTGCGGCAATCACATTTTTGGTGTGCCCGGCATTATGGTAACACAAATAAGCAGGCAGTTCTTTTTCCAGCTTATTTATCAGAAACGAATAGACCTGTTCGTATTGCATGAATAGACGTCTTTGAAAATTAATCCATCACTTCATAGATCATCACCGGATTGGCCTTATTCTTCAGGATTACTTCCCCTACTTTCCGGCAGATGAATGATTCTTTTATTTTCTCGTAGGCCGCTTCGCTGATGATGACCTGGCCTTCCTTGCCGGCAGACTGCAACCGCTGGGCAATATTGACTGCGTCGCCAATAACAGTATAATCAAGCCGGCGGAGATTAGCAGAACCGATATTACCGGAAATCATTTCGCCGCAGTTGATGCCAATGGAGACCTGGGGGGCAAAAAATATATTGCCCGATTCGTTGGGAAGCTCTGCAATTCTTTTTCTTACTGCAAGGCAGGCATCAACAGCCCTGTCCAGATGATAATCGCCGCGGAATACTGCCATGATGGCATCCCCGATAAATTTATCAACATAACCGCCCTGCGCAATAATTTCCTTTACCATCACATCAAAGTATTTGTTCAGCAATTTCACCACCGTATCCGGCGCTTCATTTTCACTGATTGTGGTGAAACTGCAGATATCAATAAAAGCTACCGTGGCCTCCACTGTTTCATTTTGCATGAGGGATGACTCAAATTCCCGGCCGCCCATAAAATTCAGCACCGTTTCATCCACATACATTTTTAAAATATTATTTTCCTTGATAGCCTTCATGGTTTCCCTCATCTGGTTTACATGTCTGAGGGTTTTTCCCATGGTCAGTTCCAGGTCTTCAAAATTTACCGGCTTGGTAATAAAATCGTAGGCGCCCCGGTTCATCGCCGTACGGATATTATCCATATCGCCGTAGGCAGAAACAATCACAGATTTAAATAAACCGTTTTGTTCATTCAGCTTTGTAAGCAATGTCAATCCATCCATTTCCGGCATATTGATATCGCTGAGTACCACATCAACGTCAAGATGTTGTTCCAGTTGCTCTAAGGCCTTTACCCCGTTGATGGCAAACACAAATTCATACTGGTGTTCCCGTATTTTTTGTCTGAATTTTTGTTTGATGAGTATTTCGAGATCGGCCTCATCATCAACTACCAGGATCTTTGCCATCAGTGTATTGCTTTTAATTTTTCCTTTAATGATATGAAATCTACCGGTTTGGTCAGAAAATCATCGGCACCCAGTTTCATGGCAGTCCGGTAATTCTCTGCATCACCGTAGGCTGTTATCATCATCACCACCGGCGGTGGCTCATGGTGTTTTTCTTTGATATGCCGGAGCAGCTCCAGGCCACTCATGCCCGGCATGTTAATGTCAGACAGAATGAGCACCGCCTCCTGTTCGTGTAAGTTCAGGTACTGTAATGCCTCTTCACCAGAAAAGGCAAAAGCAAATTCCATTTCGCCGCTGCGCATTTCCCTGCGGAAGCGTTGTTCAAACAACACTTTTACATCCTGTTCGTCATCAACTACTAAAATTTTCATCTGCTGAATTTAAGATTTATATGGGTAAAATAATGATGAATTCTGCATATTTCCCCTCCCTTGTCTCCGCCTTCAACTCCCCGCCATGAGCTTTTACAATATCATAACTCAATGATAAACCCAAACCAGTTCCCTGGCCCGTTGGTTTGGTGGTGAAGAACGGCTGAAAGATCTTATCCAGTACTTCTTGAGGAATGCCGTTGCCGTTATCCCTGACCTTCACCTCAATCCTGTCATCTGCTTTCTTTGTACTGACTATAACTATCGGTTCATAATCCGTACCGTTTTGTTTCTTTCTTTCAGTTACGGCATAAAATGCATTAGTAATCAAATTCAGTATCACCCTGCCGAAATCCTGTGGAATGATATTGACACTGCCAACGCTTTCATCAAAATCTGTTTTCATAGCGGCATTAAATGATTTATCCTTTGCCCTCAAACCATGATAGGCCAACCGAAGATATTCATCCGCCAGTTTATTGATATCAGTGGGCTCTTTTATTGCACTGCTGCTCCGGCTATGCTGCAACATTCCCTTTACGATCCCATCTGCCCTTTTGCCATGATGGTTGATCTTTTCCAGGTTTTGTTTCACATCATTCACCAGTGCCTGCACTTCTTTATAATTTCCTTTTGCCGCTTCTTCCACCATTTCATCCAGCAGTTCATTGCTTACTTCTGAAAAATTATTAACGAAGTTTAACGGGTTTTGAATTTCATGTGCAATACCGGCGGTAAGTTCACCCAATGAAGCCATCTTTTCAGATTGTATCAGTTGCTTTTGTGTTACCTGCAATTCGGCCAATGCATCTTCGGTGCGTTTTTTTTCTTCTTTCAGTTTTAGTAAATCCAGTTCTGCCTGCCTGGCATGTGCTTCAGCTATTTTTAAATCATTGAACCGGGTGAAGGTGAGATTAAACACTGCCGCAAATCTTTCCAGCAGCTGAATGGTTTCTTCCGGTTGCTCATCGGGTGAGGCAATACCAATGAAACCTTTTCCAAAATAGGCAATGCTCTGCACTCTTCGCTTTTGTTCAAGCCCGCCTTTGAAAGGCACATTCAGTTCATCAGCGAGGTAATGAAAATAGTGCTGAAGTTCTTCTCCCTGCATATCAATGGTGAGTGATTTTCTTTTTTCCTTCCAGCCGGTAAATACTTTTTGCACTGATTCATTCCTGCCCGCATGGCCTGTAAATTGCCTGCTTACTTTGCTGCCATCCTCATCTGTTATCCAGTATTCTATTTCACCGCTTTCATCTTTTACAATACCTATATATAAGCGATTGGGGGCAATGCCTAAACCAATGAGCTGACTGAACAGCACTGCAGCCGTTTCGGCCAGTTCATCACTTCTGTGCATAGCTAATGTGCGGCTTCTTACCCTCTCCAGGCCGGCTTCTATCTGCGATTCCCGGGCACTGGCTTCGGCTCTTTGTAAATCAAGGAAACGGGTATAAGATTGTTCAAAAACCTTCCCGATCCTTTTAAGGATGGCATTTTCTTCATCCGTATAAGGTACCAGTTGATAATTGGCGATAGAAAGAATTACATTTTTTGACACTACAGACGAAGAGGCGATCCCACTGGAGCCATATATATATTGTTTTCTTTCCTCGGGGAGGTATTTCAGTTTAGTATTTTCAAATGCATAATCAAAAAATTCATTCTTCTCCCCGAAAGAAAAAGATTCAGTAAAAAAATCTACTCCTTTCCTCATCACATTTGCCAGGCTATGAAAAAAATGAATATCCGCTGACGGACAATACATTTTGGCCGGTGTTGGAACGCCTGGTGTGGATATCCACCAATCCCCGCCACTATCCGAGTAATTAGTAATAAAGTTTGCAGTATCAAACTGAAACCCCAACTGCTGAAATTGCTCTGTAACTACATTAATCACCAGATGCAGTTCATCACTCTTATGCATGGCCATTGAGCTGCTGCGGACTTTTTCCAATGCTGCTTCTATCTTTGCTTCCCTTGCCTGTGCTTCAGCCTGTATTAAATCCAGGTATCGTTTATAAGTGAGACTAAGCACTGTTGTAAACTTTCTGAATATCTTTAATTCCTCATCAGTTAATTCTTTATATGTCCATGCAAAAACACTACCTTCTTTAAAGTAAAAATAATATCCGTACTGAACCTCGTCGCTGGCATAATCAGGATAATCAATCTCCGGATTCATCGCAGTATAATAAGACGAAATTTCAGCACCACGTAAAATGAGATGATATTCTTTCTGAAGTTTCCAATTATCATATATTGCTTCCAGTACAGGGTGGCTGGAAAGAGTTAATTTTCCGCTCAGTTTCTTTGTTTCATTTTCCTGGACAGTACTCGTAACAGTTACATCTGCAGTGTGGGAAGCTTCATCAATTAATGATACGCCACACCTTTGAGGGGCAACATTCAGCAAACTTAGCTCTGCAAAGAAAGCATCAACGGTTAAAGCCAGGTCTTCCGAACTATGCATAGCCATAGCTTTTGAACGCACTCTTTCCAATGCTGTTTCTATCTGCGCTTCTCTTGCCTGTGCTTCTGCCTGTACTATATCGAGGTAACGGGTATAGGCCTGTTCAAATACTTTTGTAAAGCGTTTCAGTATTTCAATTATTGATTCAGGAAGTGCTTCTGACCCCACTATATCCATGGAACCATACTGCATAAAAGCATGTGTCAAATAAAGACTGGGGATACTGTATAATGCTTCATGATACTCCTTTGGTGCATTCTTAAAGTCTGTATAAGTGAACATACCATTAAGAAACTGATTTTTGCTTTCCCCTTCCATAAAATAAGTTTTGTGCGAAAGACCAGCACAAGTATCATCATACAACTGATTTACAAAAGGGTTATCAAACCAGGGGAAGTGAAAACTCCTCGACAGTTCAGCCTCTCCAATTCCTGTACCCCAATTCGCCCATTCTTTTTTTGTACGATCAAACAGATTGATATTACACTCATATAATTCCATTCCTAGTTTTGTCCATTCTCCAAAAACTGTATGAATTATATTAAATAACTCGTCACTTTTCCGGATGGCCATAGAGACGGACCGAATTCGTTCCAATGCTGCTTCTATCTGTGCTTCTCTTGCCTGTGCTTCGGCTTTTTTCAGGTCAAGGAAACGCCGGTAAGCGAGGTCGAATACCGATGCGGCCCGCCGCTGCAATGATTTGATTTCCCCTGAGGGGGGCAAGTAGGACACTGTTAAGAGGGAACCGCCCTGGAAATCGGAAAAATGGAAATAAGTGGTGTTATAGTTCTGGGTTTCATCATTGATCGCATTTTCAGCGACCTCCGGGGCGGCCTTCATCAATACGGCCAGCCATTCTTCCCTTTTTGCGCCACTGATCCCTATCGTATAATCGGTTACCGACGACCTGAAATGCTGAACTATTTCACGGGTGAGGGCACAGTCATCTTTTGAGAAAGCAGCCCTGCCATTCCGGATGCTTCCTCCTTTTTCCCGGGTGGGACGAAACGCATACCACGAGTCCCATGATTCCAGGTCATCATGATAGATGAGTACAGCCGAGGTCTCCAGGTCAGGTTGGTTCAACAGACCCATCTGTTCCCTTAAGACATTGGCAACTTCCATGAGTTCACCGGAAGTATGCATCGCCATGGCCCTTGCCCGAATCCGTTCAAGGGCCGTTTCTACCTGGGCTTCTCTTGCCTGTGCCTCGGCTTTTTGCAGGTCAAGAAAGCGGGTATAGGTTTGCTGGAATGCCTTTCCAAAGCGCATCAATGTGTTATTCTCTTCATCTGTATAAGGAGTACCCGAAAAGTTTTCAATGTACAGGCAAACATTCTCTAACAATACAGTCGATGCGGCGAGGCCAGGGCAATTAAAATAAAACTCCTTTGCTTCCTCGGGCAATCCCGGGACATACTCAAAAAGTTTTTGATAAAATTTGTTTTTTTCTTCAAAAGTCAGATTGGTGGCAAAGAAATCCTCTCCTTTTTCTTTTGCTTCATTAAAACGATTGTAATACACAGAATCAAAATAAGGAACGATTACCCGGGAGGGAACTCCGAGCGGGTCAGCTATCCAGATATCGTAATCATCCCTTGCCTTATAATCCATAACAAACCCGGTATGTTTGACATGGATATTTAAATGAACGAATTGTTCATATACAACCTGGATTACCTCTTTGAGCTCTTCACTTTTCTGCATACCCATCGAACGGCTTCTTACTCTTTCCAACGCCGCTTCTATCTGTGCTTCTCTTGCCTGGGCTTCGGCTTTTTGCAGATCGAGAAAGCGGGTATAGGTTTGTTCAAATACCGAAGCAAATCTTTCAAGAAGTTTTATACTTTCTTCTGAACGCTCTACCGTCGACTGCACAATCAACAATCCTTTTGAAAAAAATGCAACATGAATAATTCTTCTCTTTTCATCAGGTTTTACAGCTGCACCTCCTTTGCCGGCCCGATACTGCATAAACTCCTGCAATGCTTTTCCTTTCAGGTCTATTAATAATGATCTTTTATTCTCTTTCCATGCTTTAAATATTTTTTTTGTGACATTTGGTTCATCAATAGAGAACTTGAACACTTTATTAATAGGTTGGCCATACATCGTAACCCAATACTCAATTACTTTTTCTTTTTCATTAATGATACCGATAGTTGCCTGGTCCGGATTTTCACCTAATTCTTTGAATTGTTGAAACAATACATAAACTGCATCCGAAAGCTCATCACTTCTTTGCATGGCCATAGTTCTTGCACGAACTCGTTCCAATGCCAGCTGTATTTGAGATTCTCTTCCCTGTGCTTCGGCTTTTTGCAGATCGAGGAAACGGGTATAGGTTCTTTCAAATTCAATAGTAAAGCGAAGAAGTATCTTTTTTTCGTCTTCAGCAGGAGGGCTGTGCAGAATGATACCAAAACAACCATACTTCATAAAAGCTTCGGTGTAATACAATCCCTCCGGGAAAAATTCAGGTTTCAGTCTTTTAGCATCACCCATGATCCCGCTCCAGATATCAAAATAATGTTTGATCTCGGCGGGGGCTACCAGGTAGACATGAACCGGCTCACCGCTTTCCCATGCGATAAAACATTCTGCTGTGTAGGGTTCTGTCCTGTCGAGATCGTAGATGGCGGATCTGCTTTGCAAAACAGGGGAGCCATTTTGATCTTCCTTCCAGGTAGCCCAGAATAAATGGTTTTCTTTCTCCACATCTGGTAACCATACATAAGAAAACGCTGACTCAATACCGAGCAACAGCAATTGCTCATGAAAAACCTTTGAGGTGATATCAAGCTCATTGGAATGTTGCATCAGCATACTCTGTGTACGGGTACGCTCCAGAGCGGCTTCGATCTTTGCTTCTCTTGCCTGAGCTTCGGCTTTGGCAATATCAACATAACGCTGGTAGGATAATACAAACACATTTCTGAATCGTTTGAGCAGGGCAATTTTTTCTTCGCTGATTTTTCCGAATGTGGAAATACCAATAGCGCCAATGCCAATAGAGTGAAAATAGAAATACAATCTTCCTGCTTTGTTAAGTCGTTGATCGTCCGCCTGGCCGGATTGCTTTCGTAATTTTTTGAAATCAGCCAATACTCTTCCGCTGATAAATGTTTCTGAAAAAGCATCTTCTTTGCTTTGGCTGTTTTTAATTATTTTACCAACAAAAGGAAGGACGTTGTTGGTGAAACGATTAAAACTTTTTCCGACTGTTTCAGCAAAATCATAGTTAATAAATGAGTTCTGAGGGTCATCGAAAATGTTGATAATGGCATTCCGGATTTCCGTAAAGCCCAGTGAGAAAAATTCCCTGTACATTACTTCGCATACATTTAGCAAATCTTCTGCTCTATGCATGCCCATCGCCACAGCCCTTACTTTCTCCAGTGATGCTTCTATCTGTGCTTCTCTTGCCTGTGCATGTGCCTTTTCAATATCGAGGTAACGGCGATAGGCCAATTCGAATACTTTCAGGAAGCGATGGAACAAATCCAATTCATCTTTATTTAATGGAACATAAGTGGAAATGCCCAATGCTACCGGGCCCAGCGAATGCCAGTAGTAATTGAGTGAAGCTGCCTTGTACAGGTATTTGTCAATAAAAACATTGGTGGTTTTCTGGTAAGCTACCCAGTCTTTTACTTTTTTCCCTTTGATATGTGTAATATAAATTTCCCCCTTGCCCTGTAACATTTTTTTTGCAAAGGCATTAGCTATTTTATGATTGGTGTAATCGGTTTCAGTAATGATTGCTTTTTTATGTTTTGAATAGTATTCAAAGTTCATGTAAGTGCCGCGGCTTTCATAAAAGATGGCGGTTTGCACATTACGAATCTCTTTTACGCCCAATGATTGCAGCTGAAGCGAAATAGTTTTGCATACATCCAGCATATCTGCCTGTGCATTCATACCCATAGCTATTGTACGGACTTTTTCCAGTGCTGTTTCAATTTCCAGTTCCTGGTTTTTTTGTTCTAGTTCTGTTGTTCTTCTTTTTACTGCTTCACGCAGTTGCCTGTTCTCTTTTTTTATCTGGTCTGCTGCAATTGTTTCGCCTGCCTGTGCCCTTGCATCCGGCAATGAAACGTGCTGCTGAAATACTTTCCACTTGCTTCCGGTCTGGCAGAGCCAGGTTGTCAGCCTGGTTTTAGAATAAAAAATCCAGTCATTACCATCTAAAATGTATATATCAGAAAATTCACTAACCTGTGCATGATTTTCCGCAGGGGTGATTTTAATTTTACGGTTTCGCAATTCCACTTTTCCTGCCATCTGTTCTACACTGGCATGATAAAATCCCACTACTTGTTTTTTATTATGAAATATTTCTTCTTCAGTGGTGCCAATGAGTTGCATTCTTGCATCCAGCAGGGAGACAAATGTTTTTTCATCTCCCTGCATGTAGCTTTCCCAGTAGAGTTCATAGGCTTTTCTTGCTGAATCAAGCTGCTTTTTGGTCAGTTTCATCTCCTATTAATTAACAGGTAAACTAATAATAAATTCAGATCCCTCACCCTCCTTGGTCTCCACCCTCAACCCACCACCATGCGCTTGTACAATATCATAACTCAACGATAAACCTAATCCCGTTCCCTGTCCTGTTGGTTTGGTGGTAAAGAAGGGTTGAAAAATTTTATCAAGTACTTTCTGCGGAATGCCGTTACCGTTGTCTTTTATACATATTTCAATTTTGCTCCCATACCCTGAAGGGGGGCCATGTCTTTTGGTTGTAACAGTCACAACTGGCTCGTAATCATAAGGAGTTGTTCCTTCCACTCCGCCGGTTGACGGAAATGGGGGTAAATTTCTTCTTTCCGCTACAGCATAAAATGCATTGGTGATAAGATTAAGAATAACACGGCCAATATCCTGCGGAATAATTCTTATCAGTCCGGCGTTTTCGTCATAATCTGTTTTAGTAGCGGCATTGAAAGTTTTATCCTTTGCCCGCAAACCATGATAGGCCAATCTTAAATACTCGTCAGCCAAAGCATTGATATCGGTAAATTCTTTTTGCCCCGAACTGCTACGACTGTGTTGCAGCATTCCTTTTACTATGCTATCTGCCCGTTTGCCATGATGAAGGATCTTCTCCAGGTTTTGTTGCACGTCTTTGGCGATCTCTCTGGCTCCTGCCGCATTGCCCTTATCCAGTTCCTCCGCCATTTCACTGATCAGTTCATTACTTACTTCTGAAAAATTGTTGACGAAGTTCAAAGGGTTCTGGATTTCATGGGCAATGCCTGCGGTGAGTTCACCCAATGATGCCATTTTTTCTGATTGGATGAGCTGGGCCTGTGTAGCTTTCAATTCTGCCAGTGTTGCTTCCAATTCCTGTTTTTGCATTTCTATTTTCCCATTCAACTCTATAAGCTCCTTATTCCGCTGGCCCATGGCCTCGGCTTCTTTCAGTGTTTCTTCCGCCTTACGGGAAATTTCAAGGTTCTGTACTTTTTGGCTGATGGCATTTTTGTGCAGCTCTTTTTCGAGATCAATATGCAATTCAAGCTGTTCAATTGCTTCTTTGAATTTTTCTTCCTGTTTAAAATAATCATATAAAGCAAACCGTGTTTTACTTAACAGGTCAAGCCCCTTTATTTCCTGTGTAATATGTAAGGCATTGGAAAGCCATGTGAATACTTTTTGGCTGTTCCCTGGCTGATCTTTATGAAGGGATGCAAGGAATAAAAGGATCTCTGTTTCACCTCTTTTGTCACCGATCTGCTTTCGTATGTCGAGGCTTTGATTGCAAAATTTTATTGCCTGTCCCGCATCGCCCGCCTGTTTATAAATTTCGGCAATGTGCTGCATGGCATTGGCCTGGCTTCTTTGGTCATCTGTACTTTCACTGATAGTAAGGCTTCTTGTACAGTAATCAATTGCCTGAGAATAATCATTCAGCTTTGAATACGTTAAGCCGATATTATCGAGACTGCCCGCCTCTCCCAATTTATCCTGCGACTCCTGCCGCAGCATTAATCCTTCCTGATAGTTTTCAAGTGCCTTCGTATAATCCCCGTTTTCAAAATAAATGGTGCCAATAACATTAATTGGATAGGACTCAAAAAGCCTGTTGTTCAGTTCACGGTAAATAGAAAGGCTTTTATATAATGAGTCCAATGCTTTTTCAAAATTTCCAAGATACTTATAGGTTACGCCAATGTGGTAGTGATTGGTCCCGGTATTTTCATTTAGTGCAGTTTGCTCGTTTACTTCCAGTGATTTGAATAATAGTTCCAGCGCAGCGCCAAAATCGCCCCGGTTGCGATGAATGACCGCCAGGTATTCATTCACCACGGCCTGGCCTTCCGGATCATTAAATGATTCAAACAGCGCCAATGCTTCCTGTAAAAGTGGCAGTGCTTCATTATTTTTTGCAACACGTCCAAAACAAAAGCCCAGTGATTTAAGGCCA